>MFXB01000062.1:4543-15763 GCA_001787475.1 Candidatus Peregrinibacteria bacterium RIFCSPLOWO2_01_FULL_48_20 | reverse complement strand
CTCGGAGCTTGAAGTTTGAAATGGCTTTGCGAGCCTTTCGAAGCACGGGCTTTTGCCCTGTGATTTCAGCCAAGCTGTTTTCCACGTAGCCATAGTCTTTGCTTCCGCCGGTAATCATACTTCCAATTCCGACGTTTACCGTTACTTTGGTCAACTTGGGAATGGCATTGGTATTCTTCACACCGAGCTCTTTAACAAGCATCGGGATTACCTCTTTCGTGTATTTGTCTTGTAAGTAAGTCATAGTTTATATAATAGTTTGGCTTTTTTTAGCGATACGTTCCTTCTTACCATCCTTGCTGATCTTGTATCCTACGCGGGTGGCTTTTTTAGTCTTGGGATCGAGCAGCATCACATTGGAAGCATGAAGCGGGGCCTCGAACGTAACTTTTTGACCGGCTCGTTGCTTCGTTTTTTTCATGTGGCGCACCACTTTATTGATTCCTTCCACCACGACTCGGCCGTTTTTTTTCACTACGCGGAGAACCTTACCGATTTTGTTACGGTCCTTTCCGGCAATCACGATTACAGTATCTCCAGTTTTTAATTTCATATTTTTAGGATTAGCTCGGCTTCGCCGAGTATCATAATACTTCAGGAGCTAAAGAAATAATTTTTTGGTATCCTCGTTCACGGAGCTCACGAGCCACGGGACCGAAAACGCGAGTTCCCTTGGGTAATTTATCTTTACCGATAATCACCACGGCATTTTCATCGAAACGAATGTAAGAACCATCTTTGCGCTTGTGGTTTTTCGTCGTGCGCACAATCACGGCTCGTTGCACGGTCTTTTGCTTCACCACTCCTTTTGGGGAGGCCTTTTTCACGGAGACAATGATTTCATCACCCGTGTAGGCATAGCGACGCTTTGAGCTTCCGAGCACCTTGATGCACATGACCTCTTTGGCTCCGCTGTTGTCGGCGACTTGCAATTTGGTTTGTTGCTGAATCATATTATTTAGTGGTTTCTTTAGGGGCTTCAACGCTCCATCGTTTCAAACGAGAGAGGGGACGCGTTTCGTAGATAGTGACTTTATCACCCACTTTGCATTCATTCTTTTCATCGTGAGCGTGGAACTTCGTGTTCACCATGTAACGTTTTTTGTACTTGGGGTGTTGACGGGAAGTTTCCACTTTCACAACGATGGTTTTTGCGCCGGATTTAGAGACAACGACGCCTTGTTTACTTCTCATTGGATGGTTGGTTTAATGTTTGGATTCGAGAGATTTGCTTTTTCCAAGCTTGTCTCAAATGATTCTGTTTTTCTTTACCGGTTCGGATGTTCAAGATCAGTTCGGCACTGGCTTTGATCATTCCTTCCATGAGCTTAATGCGATCGCTCAAGCTCATTTTTCGCAGTTCTTCGGTAGTGTAGAGTTTAGTATCAGACATTTTTTAAAGTGACAGCTACGCTGTCTGTTAATCTTTAGAGGAAACAAATTTCGTTTTTACAGGGAGTTTGTGACCGGCGAGCAAGAGCGCGTCATGGGCAACTTTTTCCTCGATCCCATCCATTTCGAAGAGCATGGTTCCGGGTTTCACCAGCACGGTGTAGCGATCCACGTTTCCTTTTCCGGATCCCATCGGGACTTCAGCGGCTTTGAGAGTGATCGGTTTGTGAGGAAAGACACGGACCCAAATTTTTCCGGCACGTTGCACATGGTGAGCAAGCACACGGCGAGCCGCTTCAATTTGGCGGGAAGAAACTTCGGAAATCTCAATGCTTTTGAGACCGTAGCTTCCGAAAGCAAGCGTTGATCCGCCTTTCGAGATGCCTTTAAAGCTACCACGCAGGCGTTGCCATTTTCGATATTTTGCTCGTTTAGGAAGTAACATAATTTAAGCTTTTTTTTGATTAAAGACCAATCCTTTGTTGACCCAAACTTTCACTCCGATTTTTCCGTAAGTGGTTTGAGCTTCGGCAAGGGCATAGTCGATGTCGGCACGGAAGGTGTGAAGAGGAATTTGTCCCTCGGCGTAGAACTCCGTTCGGGAGATTTCAACTCCGTTCAAACGGCCGCTCATACGAATTTTCACTCCTTTGGCACCGGCATCAATGGCTTTTTTAATCGCCATTTTTGCGGCTCGGCGGTAAGACACGCGGCGTTCAATTTGCATGGCAATGTTTTCTCCCACGAGCCACGCATCGAGTTCCGGTTTCTTAATTTCCTTGATGTTGAGCGTGAATTTATGTCCGAATTCTTTTTCAAGCTCGGCCTTTAAAACTTCCACACTCGCCCCTTGTCGTCCAATGATCACGCCCGGCTTCGCGGAATGGACGCTGAGGGTGATGTCCTTTGCGTTTCTTTGAAGCTCAATACGGGAGATACCGCTGTCTTTGAGTTTGCTGCGAACAAAGGCACGAATTTTCAAGTCTTCATCAAGCATTTTCGCGTAGGTGCGTTTACCCGCGTACCAACTGGAATCCCAATTGCGGGTAATGCCTGTTCTAAGCCCTACTGGATCAACTTTACTTCCCATGTTATTGGATAGGTTTAAGGTCTACGAGTACACGAATTTGTGCAGTTCGTTTGAGAATGGGGTGCACGCGTCCTTTGGAGACGGAGATTCCACGTTTGTAGGTGGGACCCTTCGTAACCACAATCTCTTTAATATAAAGGTTCTTTCGGTTTTGCTTCAGATTGTTTTCTGCATTGGCTACCGCGGAATCAATCACTTTGTAAAGGATTTTAGCTCCTTTCTTTGGAGTGAACTTGAGCTGATTCAACGCATCCTCCGCCATGGTGCCGCGGACAAGCCCGGCAACGAGGTTGGCTTTTTTAGGAGAGATGCGAGTGTTTTTAAGTAAGGCTTTCATTAGGCTGCAGGGGTTGTTGCCGTTTCTTTGGCTTTGAGGGGGTGGCCACGGAATTTGCGAGTGAAGGCAAATTCTCCGAGACGATGACCCACCATAGCTTCCGTTACAAAGACTGGAATATGCTCTTTACCATTGTGTACCGCGAAGGTGTAACCTACGAACTCGGGTGCAATTTGACAGCGGCGAGCCCAGGTCTTGAGCACCTTTTTGTTGTCCGGATTCATATCGAGCACCTTTTTGAGGAGCCTTTGATCCACGTACGGTCCTTTGTAACTGCTTCTAGACATAAGAAGTTAAAAATTATTGTGTCGCTCACGCGACGGTTTTTAGTTCAGAACTATCGTTCTGTCAAATCGGCAAGCATTTTGCCCTTTCGGGTCTTTACAATCCAGCGATTCGTATCCTTGCGGCGGCGGGTTTTTACTCCGAGCGCATGCAAACCCCAAGGGGTTTTAGGATATTTCATTCCGATTGGACAGTTTCCTTCTCCTCCTCCGTGAGGATGGTCATTGGGGTTCATGGCTTTACCACGAACTTCAGGTCTGCATCCCATATGGCGTTTGCGACCGGCTTTTCCGATCGAAACGTTGCTATGATCCACATTCGAGACGCGTCCGATGGTGGCAAAGCATTCTTTCTCTACAAAACGCACTTCTCCGGAGGGGAGCTGCACTTGTGCATACTCACCATCCAGGGAAACAAGTTTTGCCGCACTGCCGGCGGTTTTTGCGAGCTGTCCTTCGCCGGAAAGGTTGATTTGAACATTGTGGATCTCAAATCCTACAGGAATGTACTCGAGTTGCATGCGGTTTCCGGTGCGCGCTTTCGTTCGTTTGGCGGTTAGGATGCGGTCTCCCACTTTCATTCCTTCCGGAGCAAGGTGGTAACGGTATTCTCCGTCTTTATAACAAACCAACATGATGAAGGCACTGCGATTGGGATCGTATTCAATTGTTTTCACCAGCGCTTCCACATTCATTTTGTCGGTTTGCTTGAAGTCCACGATTCGAATGTGAAATTTATTTCCGGCTCCACGGTGACGGACGGTAATGACTCCTCGACTGTTACGGCCTGCATTTTCTTTTCGTGAAACGAGCAGTTGTTTGCGAGGCTTGTTTGTTGTGAGTTCCTCATAAGTGAGGAAACTCTTTCCTCGTTGTCCGTTCGTCGTATTTTTAACTTTTCGGATAGGCATAATTACTTAAGTGATTACTTTCACTTTCTTTTTAACTGATTTCGCTTCGCTACGTCTATTGATGTCCAGCTTCTCTCCTTTCTTTAAGGTGATGATGGCTCTTCGTGCCGCGCTACGTTTTTCCATGAGCTTTCGTCCCTTCCCGGTACGATACTTAGAGGGTACATGTGTCATGTTCACCGCATCCACGTGAACTCCGTAGAGAGTTCTTAAAGCGTTTTTGATATCCACTTTGCCGGCATCTTGGTGTACCTCGAAGGTGTACTTTCCGTTCACTTCCTGGTGAACGCTCTTTTCCGTGAGCACCGGCCTGATTAGGATTTGAGAGAGATTCATTTGTAGAGCTCGGCTACGCCGAGTGATAGGTAGTTTGAAGGTCTTTTAGAGCGGTTTCCGTGAAGAGGACGGTATCAAATTTCAGGAGATCAACAGGGTTGAGATAGCCACTCATAATCGTTTTTGCATTGGCCAGGTTTTGCGAGCACAACCTCAGGCTTTTTTCTTCTCTGTTCCCTACGATGAGCACATTGCGCTTGATGGGCATTTTTTTCAGCATTGTGGCAAAGTCTTTTGTTTTTGGAGTTTCAACTTCGTATTGATCGAGAGCGAGGATCTTTCCATCTTTCGCCTTGATGCTCAATATTTGGAAGAGCGCTTTGCGTCGCATTTGTTTTGGCATCATGATGGTGAAGTTTTGCCACTTCTTGGGTCCGAAGGCTCGTCCTCCTCCCCTCATCTGAGGGTTTCGAGTGGAACCTTGGCGAGCTCGTCCGGTGTGTTTTTGAGCAAAAGGTTTTTTTCCTCCTCCGCGCACTTCTCCTTTTGTGAGAACGTGAGCAATGGGGCTTCGAGCACTTTTCTGTTGGTAGATGAGGTAGCTGTGCACCAATCCCTCTCCTCCTTCGATTTCGAAGATGGACTTGGGAAGGGTCACGTCACCCTTTTTTTCGCCTTTCTGATTGTATAAGTCAGCTTTTACCATTTTTATTAGGCACTAAAGTGCTTGATGATTACAAGAGTACCATTCCCACCCGGTACCGCGCCTTTGAGGCCGATGAGGTTCTTCTCCATATCCACGTAAACCACTTCTTTCATTTCCGTGACGCGCTCGAGTCCCATGTGTCCGGCCATACGCTTTCCTTTATGTACTTTTCCCGGACGGGCGCGAGCTCCGATGGATCCCGGCTCACGCTTCATGTGAGAACCGTGGCTTGCGGGACCTCCGGCAAAGTGATGACGTCGCACCACTCCTTGGAATCCTTTTCCTTTGGAGGTGCCGGTCACTTTGGCTCTGTCTCCAACGGCGAAGCCGTCTACATTCACTTGATCTCCAATTTTCAAAGAGTCGGTGTTCTCAATGCGGAATTCACGGAGGAATCGAAATTTTCGATTCTTGGTCGGTTTATGGACTGCATCGAATCCCAGGACTACCGCCGGATATCCATCTTTTTCTACAGTTTTCACCTGTACCACCGTGTTGGGCTGGCATTCGATGACTGTAAGAGGGATCACTTGGCCGTCGTCTTGAATGAGACGAGTCATTCCGATTTTTTTTCCGAGAATACCTGACATAGTTTAGAGCTTGTAAGTGTAGGCAATCGGTCTTTATGATTCCTTTTTGCTTAGCAGATCCTTTCGGATCCGCCTAGGAGCCTTTTGCCTGTTCCAAGATAAGTGCCCGAAGATACTAAGGATCTGTCTACTTAAAGTCAATAGATTTTATTTTGAAGCCATTTCCATCGCTTGAGTTTGTCCACTTTGCGCCGCCACCATTTTCCAAAAACCATCAAAAACTTGCATCTCTCCACCTTCCAGATCAAGTATATGCTGAAAGGCAAACCGCATCTCCGTTAGATTGGGAAGTACTTTTGCCAATCCCAAGTTTTCCCAAGAAGGTTGATCGGGGTTTCTCGCTTGAAGTTGGAAGCGACCATTTGGATTTTCAGTGTCATTGCTAGCCTCCAGCAGTAGCCTTTGCAGATCTTGCCGGAGCACTTTTGGCTTTCTCGCGAAATAGATTCGATCCAAGAAATCCCAGTAGTTTGCTTCGGCATCATGTATTTCTTCATCCCGTTCATTTTTTTCCGGTTTTCTTTCGGTGGCAATCACGGTATTCGGCAAAATATATCGGTGATGACTGCCCAGAAAAAACTCAGCCGGAGCATTTTGGGCGTGGTTCGGACAAAAAGATCGAAGGGTGAGTGAACGATAGTATTGAACTAAGGCCTCGCTCCATTGTAGCAGTCCTGGATCCACTTGTCGGGCAGAATGAAGCAACAAAGTGACACTCACCGCCTTCGCAATATCGTTTTCCACTTCTCCCGTGGCTTTCTTCAAGATTTCGTCGGGAGTAAGCTCTTCTCGTCTTATTTGTGCTTTCAGCCTGGGATTACCGAAACAATAGATGCTATCTGGCTTTGTTCGATTTTCACCGATAATGGGTAAAACAAGTTTGGTTCGCATCAGGCCTTTTTAGCGGTTTTCTTGGCTGTTGTTTTCTTAGGAGTCTTTTTAAGATCGCTCTTCGCTACGCTTTGCTCCGCGTGTTCGCCTTGTTCCATAATCATCTTGATTTCGATGTCTACTCCGGAGGGAAGGGACAGGTTGGATAATTCTTCAATGGTTGCGGAAGAAGACTCGGTGATGTCGACAAGACGTTTATGCGTGCGCATTTCATACTGTTCGCGAGAGTTTTTATGCACAAAAGTGGACTTATTGACCGTGAAACGATCGATAAGGGTGGGGAGGGGAATGGGGCCCATCACAATGGCGCCGGTTTTTTGTGCCGTTTCAATGATCATTCGGCAGGCGTCGTCGATGACTTTGTGGTCGAAGGACTTGATTTTGATACGAATTTTTTGCTTGGACATAAGGTGGAGTTTTAAAATACCGAGATTATGCATCTCGGTTTTTAGCTCTAAAGCGAGCAAGAATTAAATCGAGATGTTCCTGGCGCGCGAAGCGCGCTTTTTCCTCGGCTTCGCCGAGTAGGTGAATGCTCTAAAAGCAGAGTATTCATTTTGTACTCGATTATTTAAAGCACTTGGCGCGAACAGTCAAGCGAATCGGCTAATATCCTTTTGTCGTCAGCCAACTTTGCATAACTTCCACTTGTACGTTCAGATCCTTGTTCAGAAGATTCATTTTCGCGCTCAAAGCGCTTATTTGTTCGGAGAGTTGGCTTTTTTGAGCATTCAGGTTCTTAAAGGTGGAAATGGCATTCAAAACATTTTGATCTTTTGGATTTAATGTTTCCACTTTGCTTACGATATTTACTTCCATGAAACCTTCTTCAGCGAGGGAAACGTCACTGTCTTCCTCTTGAATTCCTTGGTAGAGAACGCCACTGGTGATAAGGCTCAAAGCGATGAGTCCAACGACGAGGAGTTGTTTTTTGGTCATACACGATTATTAAATCTAAGAATTATAGCATAGAATTTAGTCTTCAACAAGGAAAGAGCCCCCGTTCGGGGGCTCTTTCCTCTTCTTACTGCTCGCCTTCGGCGAGTGATGCGCACTTCGCTATGCTCCGTGCGTGGTGTTAGAAGCTGAATACTGAGCTGAAGAAGTTCTTAAGCAGTTCAAAGAAAGAAACTTCGTCACTTTCCACACGATTCGCTTCCATAAAGGTCGTGCCGTTGATGATAACGATGTTATCCAATGATTCTTGAACAGCTTCGAGGTTTTCCGTAACTTCGTTCATCATACCGGCGGTTTCAACGGCGGTGTTCACCACCTTGGAAACTTCAGCACGGTTGATTTCGTCTTCAGGTCGGAGATAGCCGGTTGCGCTGTCTCCCGTGAAGATTCCGTATTCGTAGACGGCTTGGTAGTGTCCGCTGTCGGATCCACCTGAAACGTCGGGGAAGGCATCTTCGTAGTCGTAGTCTTCACCACCGAGGTCGAAGGATTCGGAAACCCAAACGGCAACGGTTCCACGATCACAAGGTGCGTTCCAATCTCCAAGATCGGAGAGGCCCATTTGTTCCGCTTGAGCCACGTAACCTTCATACCATTGTCCATCGGCGGAAGTGTCTCCGGCATTTCCGGAAGAGCTTCCTTCACCGGCGGCTTCAAGCACCATCTTAAGAGCTTCCGCATTCGTGATGGAAGCTTCAGGGTTGAATTCTCCGGTCAATTCTCCGCTGGAATCTTTAAGACCGCTTACGATTCCGTCTTCACGAGCACTCATCACGTAGTTGTAGTACCATTCGTCTCCTTCTACGTCGGCGAACATAACTCCTTCTTCGTGGATAAGAGCGTCCGTATTTTCATCGAGCAGTTGTCCAAGCTGAGTGTTTACAGCGTCGAACTCTTCCTCGGTTCCTCCCACTTCAAGGAGAATACGAGCTTCTCCCCAAACTTCCGTCATTTCTTCGTAAGTTCCTTCAGAAATGAGAGTTTCTTGAGTTTCCTCATAGAGTTTCTCCATTTCTACCAAGTAAGGTTGAAGATCGGAGTTTTCATGAAGCAATTCGTCTTGAGCTTCTTCAATGTTAATGTCATCAATGACTTCGTATACTTCCATGGTGGACTCCATAAGATCGGCTCCAACCACGTTGGCGTTGCTGAGAGCAAAAGTTAAGGTGTCCGCACCGACTTGTCCTTCCATTTCGGTGATTTCCGCAGCAATATCCACCATTATGGTTTCAGTTACTTCACGGACGATCGTGGCCACTTGATCGGCACCGATCTCGGCAACGAAAGCGTCGAAATCAATGCTGTCGTCGTAAACGAGGTTCGTGTAGGCGTTGGCCATTTCAATACGAGCGGCGTCGTATTCGTTTTGATCTTCCCATACAAAGTCTTCCCACTCATCGCTTTCTTCCAAATCATAGTTGGCGTAAAGCATGGAGTAGTCGATTTCTTGAGCGTGGAAGTTCTCCCATTCACTCATCATATCTTCCACCGTCGTTTGATCTTCGGAGGGAAGGGAATCGAAAGCGGTCGTGTTTTCACCGTACCAGCTTACGATGGTGTCCATGTTCGTTTCCGCGGAGTATCCGAGTCCGTCCATAACTTCCCAAAGATCGGCAATGAGTTCGGGTGCTTCGGTGACGGCATCAGAACCGAGGAATTCTTCCATTTGGTCGAGCACGTCGAGTCCTTGATCAGCCAAGTCTCCGAGGGTATCAACGGCACGAGCCATGGCGGGGTCGTCAATGCTCATGTCGGCAAG
Source organism: Candidatus Peregrinibacteria bacterium RIFCSPLOWO2_01_FULL_48_20 (assembly GCA_001787475.1). Classification (GTDB taxonomy): domain Bacteria; phylum Patescibacteriota; class Gracilibacteria; order UBA1369; family 2-02-FULL-48-14; genus 2-02-FULL-48-14. Next base: position 6,570 of record MFXB01000062.1, on the reverse strand, counting down.
AATGGCTATCACTTCGTCGGCGGCTGTGATTTCTTCATGCATGCTGTCCACTTGAGCGGCCATTTCGTCGGCTTGAGCGAACATGTATACGTTATCAACATATTCATCCATTGTGTCCATGTAACCGTCACTTTCAATGGTTTGGGTCACGTCAAGTATTTCCGTTTCCGTGCCTTCCATTTCTTCGGCCAATGCCCAAAGTTCGACAAGCCCCTCTTCAACGAAAGCGGGATCGGTGCTCATACGAACTTCTTCGGCTAAAGCTTTCATTTCGTCGTACTGTGCGGACAAATCGTCACGGAAAGCAATGAGCTCATCCATGCTTGTATTTACTTCTCCGAGTGCTCCATCCACTTCGGAAGGAACTTCGGCACCGGCTAAAGCATAGTATTGTTCCACCACTCCCATCCCTTCCACGACATCGGTCATTTCGCCGAGCACATCGATGTGTTCATTTTGAACGTCCATCATGGCGCGCATGACTTCGTAGATTTCGAGTTTTTGTACGTCCATTTCAACGGCTTCAACTTCCGCTACCGTTGAGTTATCATCAAGAGTACTGACGGCGGCTTCAATTTGCATTAAATCTTCCGATTCAAGGTTCTTAAGAACGTCCATTTCAGCCAACACTTCTTGAGAAACACCGAGAACTTCGTTCAAAGTTCCCACGGCTTCTTCAAGAGGAGCAGACTCTTCTCCGGCGGCTTCATAACGAGCCACTTCGTCTTGGCGAATTCCAACGGTTGTCAAAAGTTCATCCACCACGTAATCGCTTTGCTTTTGGAGGTAAGACCAGTCCATCTCAGGATCCATTTCTTCAAAGGTGCCGTTGAAGGTTCCCATTCGATCCTCGAATTCACCGGAATCCATGGGCTGCAGCCAAGATTCATCATAGCCTTCCCAGTTTCCCCAGTCGTATTCGGATTCCTCCCAGCTCCAATCGTTCCAAGAACCGTATTCACTGTCCCAGTCGTAATCACCGGTCCACCAGTAATCACTGACGAATTCCATGCCGCCGAATTCTTGTTTGAATCCGTTTTGCTTGGTGTCCCATTCGTACATGTTACCGTTGTAGGCGTAGAATTCCTCGCCGTCTTCATTGGCAAAGAAGTCTTTCCACATTCCGTTCTGTGATCCTTTTTGCTGTTCGTAGGTGTTTCCGGACATATCATAGAAAGAGCCCATGTCATCCTTTAAGAAACCGTAGTCCGTGGGGTAGAAGTAATCGCCTTCACCGCCCATGTAGTAACCGGCATCCGTGTCGTAGCTGTAGTCGGACCAGTAAGAGCCATTGTCAGTCGAAGACCAGTCGGACCAGTAGTCGTTTCCGTATGTGGTTCCGTTCCATCCCGTGTTACCCCAGTTTTGGTACATGTCGGCAACGCCGGAAGTGGCGGTGTAGTAACGGCTCTTGTCGTCTTGATCCATTTGGCTGTAATCTACGCCGTCTTCAAAACCGTAGTCGTAGTAATTTTGCCATTGATTCATGCCCCAAGCCCCTTCCATGGAATCCGTGTCAACAGAACCATAGTCCATGTTTTGCCAGAAGTCCGTGCCGGTATTGTTGTAATCGACGGAGCTGTAGTCCATGTTTTGCCAGAAGTCCGTGCCGGTATTGTTGTAATCGACGGCCGTGTAATCCATGTTTTTCCAGAAGTCACCGTTGGTTGCCGTGTAGTCTACGGCGCTATAATCCATGTTTTGCCAGAAGTCCGTGCCGGTATTGTTGTAATCGACGGCCGTGTAATCCATGTTTTGCCAGAAGTCACCGTTGGTGGCCGTGTAGTCTACGGCGCTATAATCCATGTTCTGCCAGAAGTCTTGACCGGTGGTACTGTAATCGATGGCACTGTAGTCCATGTTTTGCCATGTACTGGTGTCCATATTGGTGTAATCGGTCTCGCTCCAGTCTACATTGCTCCATGTGTCGGAGCTCCAGGTATTCGTATTTGTAGCGGCGTCCCAGTTGTAGTTACTCCAGTCGGTTGTGGTCGTGGGTGCCGTGTAAGTACCGGTAGTTGTACCGT
>MFXB01000062.1:0-4435 GCA_001787475.1 Candidatus Peregrinibacteria bacterium RIFCSPLOWO2_01_FULL_48_20 | reverse complement strand
GTGGTCGTGCCGGTGGTCGTGCCGGTGGTCGTGCCGGTATTATAAGTACTGTCATAAACCGGAGCGGTATATGTTCCGCTTGTGTCGTCGGGATAACACATCCCGTTGACGTCACACCAGGCCAATAAATTGTCGCCCAAATGAAATGCGTCGAGCTGTTTGAGAGCGTCGACGTTGAGTGAATAACCCAGGGTGGGCAGGCCCATGAAGGTTAACACAAATGCGGCCATGAGACCCAGTCTCACCGTGCGCACTTTAAGGTATTGGGACAACGATTTCATTTTTGTTTTGGTTAAGTAATAAAAAATGAATATCAGATCATCATACTCCCATTTGTGCTTAGTGTCAACACACATTAAGCGCAATTGTCAACATGTTGTTAGGATGTGTGGATTTCAAAAGAACCCCGCTTTCGGGCAGGGTTCTTAATTTTCTTTTTTGCCTAATGCTTACTCAATAATTTTCGCAACCACTCCGGCTCCAACGGTGCGTCCTCCTTCGCGAATGGCGAAGCGAGTTCCTTGTTCAAGAGCTACTGGAGCTCCGAGGGACACCACCATGTTGATGTTGTCTCCCGGCATCACCATTTCCACTCCGGCAGGGAGTTCAATGGTTCCGGTTACGTCCGTCGTTCGGATGTAGAATTGAGGCTTGTATCCTTTGAAGAAAGGCGTGTGTCGTCCTCCTTCTTCCTTCGTCAGCACGTAAACCTCGGATTCAAACTTCGTGTGAGGTTTGATGGAGCCTGGTTTGGCGGCGACTTGTCCACGTTCAATTTCTTCGCGTTCAATTCCACGGAGGAGGAGCCCAACGTTGTCTCCGGCTTCTCCACGGTCGAGCGTCTTGCGGAACATTTCCACTCCGGTCACCACCACTTTCTTAGTGGGGCGAATTCCGAGCAGTTCCACTTCATCGTTGATGTTGACCACTCCTTGTTCAATACGTCCGGTGGCCACGGTTCCACGTCCCTTAATGGAGAAGACATCTTCAATAGCCATCAAGAACGGTTTGTCGAGTTCACGTTTGGGCTGAGGAATATACTCGTCGAGCACTTTGAGAAGTTCAACAATACATTCTCCGCCGGGTCCCTTAGGATCTTCGAAGGCCTTGAGAGCGGATCCCTTTATAATGGGAGTCGTGTCTCCAGGATATTCATATTTATTCAAAAGTTCGCGAATTTCCATTTCGGAAAGTTCGGCGATTTCAGGATCGGCAATATCCATTTTGTTCATGAAGACCACCACGTAAGGCACGTTCACTTGGCGAGCCAAGAGGATGTGTTCACGTGTTTGAGGCATAGGTCCGTCTGCGGCTGAAACCACGAGAATGGCGCCATCCATTTGGGCGGCACCCGTGATCATATTCTTAACATAGTCCGCGTGCCCGGGACAATCCACGTGAGCGTAGTGACGCTTGTCCGTGGTGTATTCCTGGTGAGAAGTGGCAATGGTAATACCACGTGCCTTTTCTTCGGGAGCGTTATCAATTTGATCGTAATTAACGACTTTGTTATCACCACCAAATCGCGCTGCAGCGACTGCAGTGAGTGCCGCCGTTAGGGTGGTTTTTCCGTGGTCTACGTGACCGATGGTTCCCACATTAACGTGCGGCTTGGATCTATCGAAAGTTCCGGCCATATCCGTTAGGGATTAAGAAATTAAATAGGCTAGTTGAAAGCGAAGGCATTTTAGTTGAAGGGGAAGCCTTATGCAAGCTGAAATTATCCTTTCACTCCTCTATCGGCCTTGATCTTTGTGGCAACGTTTGCGGGCACTTCGCTGTAGTGACCGAATTCCATGGAGTAGCTGGCGCGACCTTGAGTCATGGAACGGAGATCCGTGGCGTAGCCGAACATTTCGGAAAGGGGTACGGTGCATTTGATGGTTTTGGCCATACCGCGGTTTCCGGTTTCGGTGATTTGTCCGCGCTTGGAAGAAATGTTTCCCATCACGTCTCCAAAGTAGTCGTCGGGGGTAATAACTTCCACTTTCATAATGGGCTCGAGAAGCACGGCGTTGCATTTGGCGGCGGCATCTTTGAACGCCATGGAACCCGCCATTTTGAAGGCCATTTCGGAGGAGTCCACATCGTGGTAAGAACCGTCGTACACTTCCACTTGCACGTCCACCATGGGGTAGCCGGCCACAAATCCGCGCGTCATGGCATCTTGAATTCCTTTGTCGATAGGAGCAATGAATTCACGGGGAATTTTCCCTCCCACAATCGCGTTGATGAACTCGTAGCCTTTTCCGGCCTCCGGTTGCGGGCGCATGGTGATGACGCAGTGTCCGTACTGACCGCGACCTCCGGACTGTTTGATGTATTTCCCTTCGCCGTCCGCTTCCTTCTTAATGGTTTCACGGTAAGCCACTTGGGGCGCGCCCACATTGGCTTCCACTTTAAACTCGCGGCGCATACGATCCACAATGATGTCGAGGTGAAGTTCTCCCATTCCGGCGATGAGTGTTTGTCCCGTTTCTTCATCGGAAGAGATGCGGAACGTGGGATCTTCTTCGGCGAGCTTCTGCATGGCCATACCCATTTTTTCTTGATCGGCTTTGGTCTTGGGTTCGATGGCGATTTGAATGACAGGCTCGGGGAAGGTGATGGACTCGAGAACGATGGGATGATCTTCATCACACAAGGTGTTTCCGGTGAAAGTGCGTTTGAGACCGATGGCGGCCGCGATGTCTCCGGCTTCCACGGTTTTCACTTCTTCACGGGTGTTGGCATGCATACGAACGAGACGTCCGATGCGTTCCTTTTCTCCGGTTGTCGTGTTGAGCACATAAGAACCGGCATCCAATTTTCCGCTGTAAACACGGAAGAAACACAATTTTCCAACAAAAGGATCGGTGGCGATTTTGAATGCCAAGGCTGAGAAGGGTTGATCGGATTCGAGCGTTCGCGTTTCTTCTTGATCGTTGTCGGGGTTGATTCCTTTAACGGAGCCCACATCGTGAGGAGAGGGAAGGTAGTCGCGAACCCCGTCGAGCACGAGCTGCACGCCCATATCCTTAAGAGCGGAACCACAGAACACGAGATACAATTTGCTCGTGACGGTTCCTTTGCGGAGACCGCGCTTGATTTCTTCAATGGTGAGTTCCGTGCCTTCCAAGTACTTGTTCATGAGGTCGTCTTCTTGTTCGGCGGCGGCTTCCACCATTTTGGCTCGGTAGTCTTCCACTTTCGCTTTCATATCCTCGGGAATGGGCATTTCAAGAACGTTCTCTCCATGTTTTCCTTCGAATTTGTAAGCTTTGCGCTCAATCAAATCAATGATTCCTTCAAAGCTGCTTTCCTGACCGATCGGAAGTTGAACGGCCACGGCACTTTTGGAAAGTCTTTCGTGAATGGAGGCGAGGGACATATAAAAGTCCGCGCCGATTTTGTCCATTTTGTTCACAAAAGCGATGCGAGGCACATTGTATTTATCCGCTTGGCGCCACACGGTTTCGGACTGCGGTTCCACTCCTTGCGATCCGTCGAAGACGGCTACGGCTCCATCGAGCACGCGCATACTGCGTTCCACTTCCACGGTAAAGTCCACGTGCCCGGGGGTATCAATAATATTGATTCGGATGTCTTTCCAGTAACATGTGGTCGCGGCGGCGGTAATGGTGATTCCGCGTTCTTTTTCCTGTTCCATCCAGTCCATGGTGGCGGCTCCTTCATGCACTTCTCCGATTTTATGACTGCGTCCCGTATAAAAAAGAATACGTTCGGTGGTCGTGGTTTTTCCGGCATCGATGTGCGCGGCAATTCCAATATTACGGAGGTGGTCGAGATCCACATGGGGCAGTTCAGACATAAAAATTAGTTTAGAAAGGTTCGACAAAGGGGCGGGTGCATTATAGGGAAGGCGGAAAAGAAGTCAACCACTCGGCTAAGCCGAGCTACAGAAAGAGTTGTCGCGTTATTTCGCAAAATACTTTACTTCTTCCAGGTTTTTAAAATCCGCGTCTTGGGTCCAAAGGGTGGCGCTTGATTGGTGGTGGTTTGGAGGGCGGCGAAAGGTGATCAGACCCTCACCTTGTATTTTGTCACGTTGAAATGGGCTTTTTAATCTGTTAAAGTGCGGATTTTATGCTAGTATTTGGGGACATTAACCACTCAAAATATGACTGATGAGAAATTGTACGAACTTGCTCGACTTTATGGCCGAAACGCTTTGGTTTGGCGCCAAAAGTTTATGGGATTATTGCCGGAAGTGGAAAGAAGGAAATTATATGCGCGGAAAGGTTGTGGTTCGATTTTTGAATTTGCTTACAAACTGGCAGGTTTGAGTGAGCAGCAGGTTCGGACAGCCTTGAATTTGGAAAAGCGTTTTGAGGGTTTGCCGGACTTGAAGGCTTTATTGGTGGAAGGAAAAGTGAGCATCAATAAATTGGTACGAGTGGCCTCCATTGCTTGTTCGGAAAATGAGGGAGAGTTG
>MFXB01000061.1 GCA_001787475.1 Candidatus Peregrinibacteria bacterium RIFCSPLOWO2_01_FULL_48_20 | reverse complement strand
AGATAGTAATCGAGCTCATAAAAAAGAATATGTCCGAGGCGAGCTCCCACAATAAGGCCGATCACCAAATAAACGACCAGAGCATCGAGGGTTTCCAAAGAAAGTTTTTTCTTCTTTGCCATTAGTCGGGCGAGGCTGTAAGCCAAAAAAAGTCCGAGTGCAAAGAATACGCCGTAATAGCGAATCTCCAAAGGGCCTAAGTCGATGAGGGTGGGGTCAATATTCCAAATCATTAGCGTAGGGTAAAAGAGCGGAGCATGGCGTCCATTTGTTCGGTCAAGAATTCATCTTGGCCTGGACGGTACGTTGCGGTCACAATCCAAGCATCTTCGCCTTCCGTGAGGGTGACTTGCATGAACTCCAAGGTGGGACCGGCGGTTTCATTTTTTCCTTCGAATGTGCTGAGGATGGTTTTACTTTCCGCGCCGGCAACCGTCAGGGTGACGGTTTCTTGTCCCAAAAGCTCGTAGTTGAGAAGCGTGTCTTCGTGGTCGGAAAGTTTGCGCTGAGCAAAATCGTAGCTGGCAGAGTTCCCGGTATTTTCTTCCACAAGTACGGTAATGTTCGGCGTGAAAATGCTGTCTTTCACCTTACTGCGAAAAGCCACTCGAAGTTCGTCGGGGTATTCGGAAGTGAAGGAATCTATGACTTCCCAGTCTTTCAAGACTTCCATTTGGAACTCCGCAGTTTTGTAGGTGTAGGTATAGGCGTTGTCTCCGTTTTCTTCCGTGCCATTCGCGGTTTCTTCGCCACCGCAAGCCGAAAAAATCAAACTGAAGAAAACAGACAGTATAACGAGTCGCTTCGCGACGCTTTTTCCAGCGCCCACCTTCGGTGAGTGAAAAATGTTTTTCATTGCTTGTACTTTATATAAAAAGTGAGCCCTGAGCCATGGAATCGACTTGATTTTCTTTTACGTATCGTGTAAATATTGTTTAGTACAGGCTAAGCTCTTTGAAAATTTGGGACAATCACCAAGGCAAGAACTCTCTTTTTCTTCCGCCAAAGGAAGAAAGTTCACCCTAAGGATGCAGCGAATTTCAGAAATTCAAACAAGGTAATTTCCAGCGAAAATTTTCTCTTTGAGTTTCTCAGATCCAGCTCATTTAATAAAAAATCGGTACGTGAAGGAGAGGAGGGTTCTCACTTTGGTCGAAAAGGTGAAATTTTTAAAACTTTAAATTTTTTTAATTATGAAAGACAGATTAGTTGGTAGTCCTTTTATTGAAGACAGAGGAGCCGTTCCCACTCAAACCACTTCTGACGCACGTGGAGGTTTGGATCATGTTGCCGTGAGTTGTGAACAACTGCGTTTAGAAAGATGTGGGAAACCTGCAAGTCGCGATGATGCCGTGGTGTCGCTTGCCGGCATGAATGCTCGTGCTCGAGCTCTAAGCGCTTCCTCTTGCGATTAAGAGCTTTCTCGTTTTGAATGAGCGCATGAAAATAAAAGAAGCAGTGGCAACCTTGGAAGGCCTGCAAAGGTTTCCAGGGAGGCCCGGCCTGGGACGAGTAAAGAAAATGCTTTCGCTCTTGGGAAATCCGGAGAAAGTCACCACTTATGTGCACGTCACGGGAACTAACGGAAAGGGTTCGACTTCAGCCATGGTGGCGAGCGCCTTACAAGCCGCCGGCTACAAGGTCGGGCTTTTCACGTCGCCACATTTGCATCGCATCAATGAGCGCATCAAAGTGCAGGGATGGGAGATTTCGGACAATGATTTTGTTTTTTACGTGAGCATAATCAAAAAGCTCTTAAGGAAGAATCCTCATATTCGGCCGACGCTGTTCGAAGCGCTCACCGTGATGGCGTTTCTTTATTTTGCCGATCAAAAAGTTGACGTGGCTGTTTTGGAAGTGGGGATGGGAGGGCGCTACGACGCAACGAATGTGATTAAAAATTCCGTGGCCGTCATCACCAATATCGATTTGGAGCATCGGGAAGTTTTGGGCAATACGAAGGCAAAAATCGCCGTACAAAAGGCGGGAATCATCAAACGGAAATCCACGGTGATTGTGGGCGAGCAAAACAAAAATCTCCAAAAGATTTTTGAGAGGGAAATTCGAAAAAATAAAGCGAAAATGGTGTTTCTCAAGCCGAGGGAGCTGAAGTTTTTGAAACAAAGCAGTGAAGGGCAAGTCTTTCATTTTGAGCAGTATAAAAAATTGCAGATTCCTTTGCTCGGGCGATATCAACTGCACAACGCGGCTCTCGCGATTCTTGCCGTGCGCGCTTTGAATGAGCGCGGTTTCAATGTTTCCGAAGAAGCGCTTCGAAAGGGGCTGCGCTCGGTTTATTGGCCCCTGCGTTTGGAGCGGGTCCACAGTAAGCCGGACATCATTTTGGACGCCGGGCATAATTTGCATGGGGTGAAGGCCGTGGTGAAAACAATTGACCAAGTGTTTCCGCGCCGCGGCCGGATTTTGATTTTGGGCTGTTCGGTGGACAAACCTTTCAAAGAAATGTCGAAAATTCTGGCAACGCTTTCAAAAGTGATTATTGTGACGAAAGCGAAGTATCACGGAGCGAAACCCAAAGAAATTTTGGAAGCGATTCAAACGCCGAAGAAAATTTTTTTTGTGACTTCCACTGTGAGACAAGCGCTTGCGTTGGCTCAAAAAATGGCTCGCAAAAAGAGTCTGATTCTTGTGCTCGGCGGGCTTTATCTTGCGGCGGAAGCGGAAGAGGCTTTGCTAGACTAGGCTAGTTTGGCTAGCGCTTCGTAAATATTACCGTCTCATCACAATAGCATCTACGAGGCCGTAGGCTTTGGCTTCTTCGGCGGACATAAAGTTGTCGCGGTCGGTATCCACTTCAACTTTCTTGAGCTTTTGGCCCGTGTGTTTGGCGATGATGCCGTTGAGCAGGTTCTTCGTTTTGATGATGTGGTCCGCATGAATGCGAATGTCCGAGGCTTGGCCTTCGGTTCCGCCCAAAGGTTGATGAATCATGACTTCGGCGTTGGGAAGAGCGAAGCGTTTGCCTTTGGCTCCGGCGCAAAGCAGCACGGCACCCATGGAGGCGGCCATGCCCATGACCACGGTGGAAACATCGGGACGCACATATTGCATGGTGTCGTAAATGGCGAGGCCGGCCGTAACATGGCCGCCCGGCGAATTGATGTACATCACAATATCGCGCTTGGAATCTTCATTTTCCAAAAACAAAAGTTGCGCCACCATGAGACTGGCCATGGTTGATTCAATTTCGTGTCCCAAGAAAATCACGCGATCCTTCAAAAGTCGGGAATAAATATCGTAGGAGCGCTCGCCTTCGTGCGTTTTTTCAAGCACGGTGGGGACGAGCATGTTGTCGATCACGGGTTTCGCGATCCCTTTATTTCGAAGATCCTTGGCCTGACTTTTCAGCAAGCTGCTGCGGCTAAAGTGGAAAAAATCGTTCATATTTATGGTTAATTGGGCTTCCTTATTATACATATTTTTTCCAAGTGCATGGACCACTGATATTGATAATTTTTTTAAATGTGGTTTAATTCCTCACTATGATCGAAGGAGGACCCAGTGTACATATCTATTATCCCGGTGGAACCTTCCGGCCTGTGGTCGATTCTTTTCGTAGGAGGATCAATCAAAACGGTGAAGGGCCTTTTTGGGTGGATGAAAAAGTCGATATGGATTTAAGGGTGAAGGAAAACCCTGTTCTTTCAAGAGTTTTACTGGGTGTTTTCTCCTATAACGATTTGGATGTTCTTAGCGAACTTTGTCGCCGATCGGTCGTGACGTGCGTCGCTACTCAAGAACGGTTTTTACCCGATCTTCAAGAATGCCTGCGACAACCGGATTGTTCGGCGCATCGGGTGGTGGGTATTCGTAAAGGCTTCTCCATTTCTCCTGATGTTTTGAAGCGGACTACCGAAACACTTTTGAATTGGGACGGAAGAACCGCCTCTTTATCTCAAGTGGTGCCCGCTTTGTCTTCCGACTGGCCCATTCGCGCAAAGAGGTTTACCCCTATGTCTGAGGGGTACTCCGAAGGGTTCGCATTGTGGTTACGAAACAGGAATGCGATTCCGCGAAGACAATCCTGATTTTTCCTATTGACTTTAGGTTGGCAGACGCTAAAATCGTCAAGCGCATTCCTTATGGAGTGCCTTTCTTTCTTTGCACATAGCCCTTTGACAATTCAAACCTAATAGAGATCCCAAATTCTAAGGTTTTAATTTTAGAAATTTGGTTTTCGCTTCTTTTGCCAACACTTGGCGTTAGCCGAGTATTTTAAAAGAAGCACTAGCCACAAGCTTTTCAGGTCTACTTCGGTAGACTTTATTGGAGAGTTTGATCCTGGCTCAGGGTGAATGTTGGCGGTGCGTCTAATACATGCAAGTCGAGCGAGGCTTCGAGCCGAGCGGCAGACGGCTGAGTAACACGTTGGTAGCTACCTCAAACTCGGGGATAACTATGAGAAATCATAGCTAATACCGGATGGTCCCGTAAGGGTAAAGTTTTTACGGTTTGAGAGGTGCCTGCGTCCTATCAGGTAGTTGGTAAGGTAACGGCTTACCAAGCCTATGACGGGTAACTGGTCTGAGAGGATGGCCAGTCAGAGGGAAACTGAGACACGGTTCCCACTCCTACGGGAGGCAGCAGTAAAGAATCTTCCACAATGGACGAAAGTCTGATGGAGCGACACCGCGTGCAGGATGAAGGCCTTCGGGTTGTAAACTGCTTTTTTGGGGGAATAATTCTGAATGTACTCCAAGAATAAGCACCGGCAAATCACGTGCCAGCAGCCGCGGTAATACGTGAGGTGCAAACATTACCCGGAATTATTGGGCGTAAAGCGTCCGCAGGCGGCGTGGTAAGTAGGGTATTAAATCTTGAGGCTCAACTTCAAGGCTGTGCCCTAAACTACCATGCTAGAGAAAGGGAGAGGTGAGTGGAATTCTTCATGTAGGGGTAAAATCCGTAGATATGAAGAGGAACACCAAAAGCGAAGGCAGCTCACTGGCCCTTTTCTGACGCTCATGGACGAAAGCGTGGGGAGCGAACGGGATTAGATACCCCGGTAGTCCACGCTGTAAACGATGATCACTCGATGTCGGGAGTTCGACCCTCTCGGTGTCTAAGCAAACGCGATAAGTGATCCGCCTGAGAAGTACGGTCGCAAGATTAAAACTCAAAGGAATAGACGGGGACCCACACAAGCGGTGGAGCGTGTGGTTTAATTCGATAGTAAGCGAGGAACCTTACCAGGGTTTGACATCTCCCGAATTTTCTGGAAACAGAGAAGTGCCGTAAGGAACGGGAAGACAGGTGCTGCATGGTTGTCGTCAGCTCGTGCCTTGAGGTGTTCGGTTAAGTCCGTAAACGAGCGCAACCCACGTCCTTTGTTGTATTTTTCAAAGGAGACTGCCTAGCATAACTAGGAGGAAGGTGTGGATGACGTCAAATCAGCATGGCCCTTATACCCTGGGCGACACACGCGCTACAATGGCCGGTACAACGGGCAGCCAAGGAGTAATCCGGAGCGAATCCCTAAAACCGGTCTAAGTTCGGATTGAGGGCTGCAACTCGCCCTCATGAAGCTGGAATCGCTAGTAAATGTGTATCAGCCACGGCGCATTGAATATGTTCCTGGGTCTTGTACTCACCGCCCGTCAAGTCATGAAAGATTGGGGTGCCCGAAATTCCCGCTCAGCGGGGCTTAAGGCAAAACAATTGATTGGGACTAAGTCGTAACAAGGTATCCGTACGAGAACGTGCGGATGGACTACCTCCTTTTAAGGAGTAACAAGGAT
>MFXB01000060.1 GCA_001787475.1 Candidatus Peregrinibacteria bacterium RIFCSPLOWO2_01_FULL_48_20 | reverse complement strand
CCCTGAACTTTTCTTCGAAGGACATAAAAATGATGTGATCTTTCTTGATGAAATCCAGAAGGAACCACAGTTATTTTCGTCGCTGCGGAGCGTCATTGATGAGGATAGAAAAAACGGGAGATTCCTCCTCTTGGGCTCCGCGTCCAGAGATCTCGTGCAAAAAAGCTCCCAGACGCTGGCCGGACGAGTGGGTTATTTGGAATTAACTCCATTTACGGTAGAGGAACTTCGTCCAAAAAGCATGGCAGACTTTAAAAAACTGTGGATCAGAGGTGGGTTTCCGGAAAGTATCCTCGCGGTTTCAGAAGAATATAGTCGAGAATGGCGGGAAAATTTCATTAGAAGTTACATCGAAAGAGACCTGCCGCAACTCGGCTTTTCAATGCCCGCCTCCACCTGGCGTCGCTTTCTGTCTCTTTGCTCACATCTTCACGGACAAATTGTTAACCTTTCAAAAATCGGGGATTCTTTTGGGATTAAACATCCAACTGTAAAACACTACTTGGATATTCTTGAGTGGACCTTCATCATAAGGCAGCTCCGGCCCTTTGAAACCAATACTAAAAAACGATTGATAAAGTCCCCTAAATTGTACCTTAGAGATTCCGGACTTTTGCATCAGCTACTGGAAATTCAAGACTTTGATCACCTCTTGGGCCACCCCGCCTTTGGGGCTTCTTGGGAAGGTTTTGTCATCGAGAATATCATTACTCACTGCCATGGATGGAAGTATTCATTTTATAGAGATTCCCATGGCAACGAGCTGGATTTGATCCTGGAAAAAGGAAGGAGAACAATAGCGATTGAATGTAAGGCCTCCAAAGCCCCCGTACCCGGGAAAAGTTTTTGGAACAGTTTAGATGTCCTTGGTATAAAAGAGGCTTGGCTCATTGCTCCCATCCAAGATCACTATGAGATCAAAAAAGGGGTCAAAGTAGCCGGCCTTCAGGCTTTTCTTGATGCCGTAGAGTAACACTATTGAGATTTCATATTGAATAAGCCTAGGACAAAATCGGTTTAAAATAAGAAAAGCCCCCGGCTCAAAAGAAGACAACAGGGGCTTTTAAAGAGTCGAACTCTTACTAAACGGCGGGTGGAGGGGTCACTGGCATTTCAGGAGCTTCCGGAGCTGCGGGTTCAAGGGGTTCCATTGGAGCCGGTGCAGCCATAGGTGCATCTTGAGCAGGGTCCTCTGTTACAGGCATTCCTGGATTTGTATTGTCATCCATTTGAATCGGGGGTTAACGAATAAGTACTTTCTTTTTTAAATCATTACGCAGCGCATGCAAAGAGTTAAAGGTAGACAAGATATAAATGAGCAAGTCTAATCCTCTTTTTCCAGGTTTAGAGGTGGCTATGGATTATTAAAGATTCAATAATCACTCCTTGAATTCCATTTGCCTCTTACTGGGATTCAACCTATAATCCACCCGCCCTTTGGGGCAGGTTCCAGAGTGGCCAAATGGGGCGGACTGTAAATCCGCTGGCTCTGCCTTCGGGGGTTCGAATCCCTCCCTGCCCACCATGCCACCTTAGCTCAGTTGGTAGAGCGCCACATTCGTAACGTGGAGGTCGCCGGTTCAATCCCGGCAGGTGGCTCCAGCTTTAAAGCTCATACAGCGCATCTAAAAGCTTCTCTGCAGTAATCCCGAACTTTCTTCTAATGTCACAAATGTCGGTAATGGGGTTCCCGAAACCTTTCCCGGCACCATGCGTGGAAAGGACAAGGATTTCGCCGCCTTTTTGAAGGACTATATGGCTCCCCCTTCCGTTCCTTACTTCCACTCCCAATCCGGTAAGCGCTTTGATTAAATCGTCCTGCGGGATATTGTTTAAAGTTTCTCTTCTTCCTTTCACTCTTCTCGGCTCACTTCCGTTTGCGGGCGGTTCCGATTGCGGTTGCTCCACAGTTTGAGCGACTCTCAGCAGCACTTCTTCTTGCTCCGCCGCCACAGCCGTTTCACGTGCTTCACGCGCTTCCCACTCCCCGAGCCAATCTCTTTCTTTCAAAATACCTTCCGCCAAGGATTCTTCAAGATTGACCAAAATGGCGTTTTTCATATGAAGATGCGAGTCTTGTTCTCCGTAAAGCTCGAAAAGCGGCGCCAAAGAAGCGTAGCCATAGCCCGATGGAACCAAATCGCCGTGAATGGCGGAAAGAGATATGTTTACTTGCGGAGGTACGGGGCCTCCGGGCTCCACTCCAGTATTTATGGCGACATCAACGATGTTGAAAGGATGCATGTTTGCTCCGGCCCGAAGGCCAAAGGACTCGCAGGGCTGTTTGCTTTGACCTTCAAACCGACATAGGATTTGATCCTCAAAAGGTGCGACTTCCGTATATCGGAGTGTTTTAAGTGTTTGTTTGATCGCGTCTTCAGTCTTAACTTTCTCTCCCGGCAGGTAACGGCCTTTTACTTTGAGTGAAAGATGGCGAAGCCAAAAAATAACATGAAAAATTTCCTCGAATAAACGCCGTTCCCTGGGATCGACCCACAGACTTTTTTCTTCTCTCTCCAAATATTGAGTCAGTATGTAGCTGTAGAGAAATTTCTCAGAATGGTAAGGGTCACTCCGGGGAGGTTGATTGTCTCTGAGTTCACGCAAGGTATCCGCGAACCTCCGAATGTTAATGGTGACAAACAGTTCTTCCAAACAAAGGGTGGTGAGGGGAGAATTGAGATTCGCCGCTTGTTCGAGTAAACCTGTCAGTATTTCAGTGGCTCCATCCAAGGCTTTGGCCCTTCCTCGCTCCGTGCCATATATTCTTGCGTTTACCGCGCAGGCATGTTCGAAATTTTCTATCATTTTGTTCGCAATGACTTGGAGAATCCGCAAGTCTTTAAAAAAACCTCTCGCCTTCAGTTCGGGCATCCACTCTTGACGTGGGTGCGAGGTGTCCACCTGTTCTTCCATTAAAGTCAGTTGCTGTACGAGCAGTTCCAAACAATCTAAGGCCTCCTGTCCAAGAATCTTTTTCGCATAGGGAGGAAAGGTGAGGAGGCGGGCTACAGGTACTTCGGAAGGTGTTTTTTGCATCTTGCCGATACTTTAGGTCTTTTTTGGCTTTAGTCAAGTGTTGCGCGGTTTTGGGTTTCCTTTATAATCGCTGAGCCTTGAGCCACCTTAGCTCAGTGGTAGAGCAACGGTTTTGTAAACCGTGGGTCGTCGGTTCAAATCCGACAGGTGGCTCCATTGTTGATTCGGCCGTCCGGGTAAAGCCAGGCTACGGAACAGTTTTCACGATTCTTGTCACTGCCATACAGTCGATCGAGACCGAGCAGCTCGACTTTGGGTTTCATTCCGCCGCCAAAGGTCCAAAGGCCTTCACTGTTGATATCGTGGCCGAAAACAATCCTTTGGATTCCTTTGTCTCGCAACTTGGCCCAAAGCGGGTGACTGGGTAAGGGTACTTGATCTTTTCGATTGTCCGCCTTTAAAAAGCACTCCACGCTGGAAAAGTTTATTGTTTCCTCCATGGAGAAAGTCGGGGCTTCTTGCTGACGCAGTAAAGTGGCGAGGCGGGTTTTAAAAGTGGGGTTCAGAACTTCCGGGAAGTAAACCAAGGCCGTCAGCATGGTCTGGGTTGGAGGCGTATGCGTGAAGAGTGTGGTGCCTTGAACTGAGAATAAATCCAAGCCCAAGCAGTAACGAAGGACTTCTTGGCCCGCTGCAGTGGTGACAAAACGCTTCCAAAATTCATCGCTTTTCGTCCAAACCATGCTTTGCATTCGGTCCACATAAATGTCCATGGGATTTGCATATTCAGGGTAGGTTTTAACCGGAGAGGCCAAGGCTCTTATTCCGGCACACTGCGAACCCAGTATTATTGTGATAGGTTCTCCGCCTAAAAAACGGATTCCGTGCATATCGTGGTTGCCCACCAAGGTGGTGCAGGTCCCTCCGGCGGCTTCCACTTGATCGTGCAAACGGTTGATGAGAGCTGTCACTTCGAGGTCGTCGGTGCCGCGGTCGCAAATGGCGTCGCCCAAAAAAACCAAATCGGTTTCGGGATGTTGCCAATCTCCGTTGGAATCCAATGCATCGGCTCCTTCAAGATTTCCTTTCAGGGCATCCAACTTACCATGGAGATCGCCAATCGCGAGTGTGGGACGAGGTATAAAATCCATAGAGGGCAATCTTAAACTATTCCTAAGATTTGTCAAGTATTCCGCGAGGTGGTAGAATGTGCGCATGGAAATCAAAGAAGATGAGGGGCTCGCTCGGTATTGTACCTTTCAAATTGGAGGAGCGGCGGACTTTTTTTTGGAGGCACGGAATCGGGAGGAATTTTTGGAAGGAATGGAGTGGGCGATGGAGCGCGATCTTCCCGTGTTTGTGTTTGGTGCGGGGAGCAATCTTTTGTTTGACGATGGGGGCTTTCGCGGGCTTGTGGTTCGGCTGAGGAGTGAGGAAGTGAAAGTGGACGGAGAGCGCATCAAGGCGGATGCGGGGGTTTTGATCGCCAAGGTGGTGAAAGCGGCGGCGGAGGCCGGGCTCACGGGACTCGAGGCGTGGAACGGGCTTCCTGGAACGGTGGGGGGCGCGGTTTACGGGAATGCGGGCTGTTTCGGTACGGAAACGAAAGATGTTTTGGAAAGTGCGGAAGTTTTTTTGCCCGGCGAGGGAGTGCGTGAAGCGAAAGTGGATTTTTTCGAATATGGCTACCGAAGTTCGCAGCTGAAGAAAGCGGGCGGGCTTGTGCTCAGCGCGGTGTTTCGGCTAAAAAAAGGCGATGCGGAGGCCATTAAAACGCGGATGACGGAAGTCGCAAAAAGTCGCATTCAAAAGCAACCGGCGGGTTCGAGTACAGGGTCTTTCTTTAAAAATCCTACGGGAGATCATGCGGGAAGATTGATTGAAGCGGCCGGATTGAAAGGGGCATGGGCAGGCGGGGCGCAAATTTCCGAACAACATGGCAATTTCTTTTTAAACAAGGGCGGCGCGACCGCGGCGGATATTTTGACGCTTGCGGACTTGGCGGAGAAAACGGTGCTGGAAAAGTTCGGCGTGCGGCTGGAAAGAGAAGTGGTTTTTGTGCCGGCGGGTGGGTGGTGGTTGGTGGTTGGTGGTTGGTGGTTGGTGGTGTGGTTGGTGGTGTGGTTGGAAGCCGGCGAAAGGTGATTCTACCCTCACCCTGTGTTTTGTCACGTTGAAGTGAGTGTTTTAATCTGTTAAAGTGCCGGTTTTGTGCTAGTATTT
>MFXB01000059.1:13002-13415 GCA_001787475.1 Candidatus Peregrinibacteria bacterium RIFCSPLOWO2_01_FULL_48_20 | reverse complement strand
TCTCCACCGGCGGCGGCGCCATGTTGGAATTTTTGGAAGGAAAAGATTTGCCGGGAATAGAGGTTTTAAAGGCGTGAGATCTTAAGAAAATTCTCAAGAAGAATCTGGGCGGCTCTACTGTCCACCACTTTCATTTTGGGGGCAAGAGCTTCTTTGGTGCTTAAACGTTCGTCGATGGTTTCAATGTGGAGTCCGAGGATTTTTAAGGTTTCAATCTGTTGGAGAACACGCTCGGTTTGTTCGCTTTTAGCTCCGCTCATGTGAAGCGGTAAGCCTGCTAAGATTCCAACCATTTTTTCTTCCGAACACAGTTTTTTCAAAACGTTTAAAAGCTCATCGGTGGATTCGTGCTCGATTTCGTCTCTTAAAAAAGCAATCTTCTGGCCGATGTCCGAAACGGAAACTCCGGTGCG
>MFXB01000059.1:0-12981 GCA_001787475.1 Candidatus Peregrinibacteria bacterium RIFCSPLOWO2_01_FULL_48_20 | reverse complement strand
AAGAATTTTTCCTTTAAGCGGCAGCGACATTTACAAGAAGTTCAGCGTTTAAATCTTTATACAACTTGAGAGTGACGGGGAAGACTCCCGTGCTTTTAATTTGAGTGGAAATTTCAATATTTTTCTCCGGGATTTCCACTTTGAGTTGCGCTTTCATGGCGGCGGCGATTTCTTTGGCGCTCACCGAGGCGTACAGTTTACCACCTTCACTCGCCTTCTCGACAACATTCACCGATTTCCCGTTCACTTTCTCAAAAACCGCTTGAGCGCTCTCTTTGAGCATTTCCAATTTCTCAACCGCCTTCGCTTGTTGCGCGTGCACATGGCTCACCAAAGTGGCCGTGGCGGGTCTTGCCAATCTTCGAGGTGACAAAAAGTTTTGGAAGTAACCGTCGGAGACTTCTTTAACTTCTCCTTTCTGCCCCAAACTCCGGACATGTTCGAGTAAGATTATTTTCATAACTGCTTGTCAATTAAATTCCCATGAGCTTATTGTCGTGAATCGGTCCTTGGGAAGCAAGAGTTTTTTGAAATTCACTCCGGTCAATTTTGTATCCACCACATAATAGTAACTTGGAGTATAGAGGAAAACGGCGGGAACGTCATCGGCAAGTGTGGCACCCAAATCTTCCAGCAGCGATTGTTTTTCAGTGAGATCAAAAGTGGAACGGATTTTTTCAATGAGAACATCCGCATTAGGATTTTGGTAGTTCGACAAATTCAGACCCGTTTCACTGGCTTGGCTGGAATGCCAATAGGCAAAGGTATCCAAATTGTAACCTAAACTTTGACCGTAGAGCAGCATATCGTAATCGCGCGTTTTAATGATTTCGCCGAGCTCATCGAGCGTGTATTTTTCAATCGCCACTTCCACGCCCACTTCCGCCAATTGCGCTTTAATAAGATCGGCCGTGATTTGGTTTATTTCTTCTTGAAGTTCGTTTTCACCCGAGAAGTCGCGGCGCACGAGGCGAAGGGAGTAGAGCGCTCCGTCTTCATTAGTACGAACCGTGGCTCCTTCGGCAAGCGTCCAGCCGGCATCAAAAAGCGCACCTCTGGCTTCTTCCGGATTAGACTCATAAATCCATTCGGTCTGACTGAGTTCCAAAAGAGGCGTGTCGATGCGCACTTTATAATCGATGGCGCTCAAAATTTCATCTTTATCCAAAGCTTTGGAAATCCCCAAACGTTCCTTTTTCTTGATCAAAAATTGAGAATCCGTATTGAAGAAAAGCGCCGTGTATTGAGGAAGTTCATACTGGTAAGTAACTAAATTTGTCAGGTCCATTTCTTCCAGAAGGCTCTGACGGATGCGCGCCGCTCCATTCCAAACCGAGCGATTTTCAGCTAAAGCGGTGCTTGTGGGGTAAGCCACAAAGCGAATTTTTTCAATACTGGCAGCACTGCCGTAGTACTGGGGAAAAACGGAAAGTACCACTGAGGCGGAGCCATCATCGTGCATTTCGTAAGGTTCGGCCACTTGGTAAGGTCCGGACCCAATCGGGATTTGATTGAAGGCGTGCACATCGAGCTCCGAAACGGGAACATCACCCAAAATGTGTTCCGGTAAAAGCCCCACGGTCATGGCCGAAAAGAAAAAAGAATTCGGCGAATTCAGGGTGAAAGTAACGGTTCGCGTATCGACTTGTTCAATTTTTACGCCGTCAAAATTGGATTTTAAAATCGGATTGTTGAAATCGGGCGATTGAAGGACGCTTGCAAAGGTGAAGTAGAGATCATCCGCCTTGATCTCGATACCGTCGTGCCAAAAGAGTCCATTCTTTAAGGTAAAGGTGTAGGTGAGTTGATCGTCACTGAGGGTGTGCGTGGCCATGTCTTCTTCAAATCCTTCCGTGACGGAGTTGTATTTGACCAGACCTGAGAAAATCAGACTGGCGATGTCCGCGTCCGCTTCGCTGAATTCCGTGAAAACGGGGTTTAAATGCGTGATTTCGCCCACAATGCCTTCCGTATAAACTTTCCCTTCATCTGAGAGAAAGCCAATGCCAGGGAAAAGAATGGAGAAAAGACTCAAAAGAAAAACGGCTCCGAGCACAAACCCGAGCACCTTTTCCTTTCTATTGAAGGATTTTAGTGTGCGGATAAAAAGTTTCATTGAATGAAGTTGACGGCCAAGGACAATCCCAAGAATAAGGCCACCAAAACGATGGTGCTTTGCGCCAGAATTTTCTCGGCTCCACGCTTTTGGCTTTGTATGGGAGCTCCTCCGACGCCGGAAATGGCTTCTCCAAGTCCGCTACCCCTTTCTTGAACGAGGATAAGGAACACGAGGAGCACGGCAAGTACAAGTTGAATGATCAGAAGTGCGGTTTGCATATTAATCGTCTTTTAAGAACCAGTGAATCAGCCAATTGGCCAGGCCAAAGATAACTGCTGCAATCAGATAGGTCAAGGGCCCGTCCACCACCAAGTCCACTCCTTCAAAGTCCATCACTGCCAAAAGATAGTTGGCCAAGTAAAGAATGAAGGCGTTGAGCACGATCAAAAAAAGACCGCCCGTGATAAAAACCAAAGGGAAAGAGAGCACTTTTAAGAGAGGTTTTAAGATGAAATTCAGGACGGTCAAAATGAGCGCCACAATAACGGGCGCGATGAGTCCCCCTTCAAAAGTGAAGCCTTCCAAAATACGGCTGACCAGAAAAAGTGCGAGAGCATTGGCGAGAATGGTGACAAGAATGCGCATGGATTTTCAGGTTGCGGTGAGTGGATGAGTGACTTTCTTTACGGCCAGTTTAGCGGAAAAACCTTCAATATTAAACTCTTTTTCAAGATCCCACTCGAAATCGCCGCCCTGGCGAAGTTCCTCGGCCAAGGTCTCTTGCTTAATTTCGCCTGCAAACTTTGTAACGGCCGCCTCCAATTTTCCTTCACTCTTCACGAGCACATCAATTCGATCACTCACTTGATAACCGGCTTCTTTTCGCATGTCTTGCAAACTGCGAACCACTTCGCGCATGAGGCCTTCCCACTCGAGATCTTCGGTGAGAGTGAGGTCGAGTGAGACCACGGTGCCTTCCTCCGACTCAATATCTACGCCTTCTTTTCCCTTATAAGCGAGTTCAACTTCCTCCGGTTCCAAGGAGAAACCCGCCACTTCCACTCTCCCGTCCGGTAAAACTTTGAAATTTCCGGCTTTGGATTCCTGAATGATTTTTTGGACATCTTTCCCATACTTGGGTCCCAAGAGTTTTGCGTTGGGGAGTGCCACAAAGGTCGCGAGTTCCCCCGCATCTTTCAGAATTTCCAATTCTTTCACATTGAGTTCTTCCAAAATAACCGCCTTTTGAAGGAGAATTTTTTCCGGATCAAGGGATTTCGGTAAGCCCACCACCACTTTTTGCAGCGGCTGGCGTACACGAATTTTTTTCTTTCCGCGAATGGCATGGCCAAGGTTGACTACCCGCCTGGCCAAAAGAATTTCCTCATTGAGTTCCTTGTCGATTTGTACTTCCTCCGCCTTCGGCCAATCGGTTAAATGAACGGATTCTTTCTCCGTTAAATTGCGGTAAATTTCGTCGGCGAGAAAGGGCATGAAGGGCGCCAAAATTTGTGAGAATTTCACCAAGACCGTGTGAAGCGTTTCGTAAGCGCATTGTTTATCGCCATCGTTTTCCGATTTCCAAAAGCGGCGGCGGCTGCGGCGCACGTACCAGTTGGAGAGGTCGTCCACAAAATCCAGCATGGGGCGCGTGGCTTTGGTGAGATTGTAATCCTCCATGTTCTCCGTCACCTCTTTAATGAGCGCGTGAAGGCGGGACAAAATCCAGAGGTCGAGTTTATGCGCGGGCTTTTGAGGATTTTTGTTCGGAGTGAAATTATCGATGTTCGCGTAGGTCACAAAAAAACTGTAGGTGTTCCAGAGTGTGAGGGTAAACTTTTTCACGAGTTCATCCACATGTTGTTCGGAAAAACGCACGTCTTCGGCGAGCGGTGCGGTGGAGGTGTAAAGAAACATGCGCACACTATCCACCCCTTTCTCTTCAAAAAGCAGTTTGGGGTCGGGATAATTTTTCTTTCGCTTGGAAAGTTTTTCACCGCCCTGGGCCAGCAAAATTCCATTCACAATCACGTTTTGGAAGGCGGGCTTATCGAACAAAATGGTGGCGAGCACGTGCAAGGTGTAAAACCAACCTCGGGTTTGATCGAGCCCTTCCGCAATAAAATGCGCGGGGAAATTTTTTTCAAATTCTTCTTTGTTTTCAAAAGGATAGTGAAGCTGCGCGTAAGGCATGGCACCCGATTCGAACCAGCAATCGAGTACTTCCGGGATACGTTTCATTATCTTTTGGCATTTGGCGCAGGGGTAAGTAACTTCATCAATATAGGGTTTGTGCAAGTCGACTTCATTTCCCCTCATCGGCACTTTTCCGCTGCGGGTTTTCAACTCTTCAATGGAACCGATGCACTCTTGTTCTCCGCAACTTTCACATTCCCAAATGGGAAGCGGGGTTCCCCAAAATCGGTTTCGCGAGATATTCCAATCGCGCACGTTTTCGAGCCATTTTCCAAAACGTCCTTCTTTAATATGGTCGGGCTGCCAGTGAATTTTTTGATTGTTCGCAATGAGTTTGTCTTTAATATCGGTCACACGGATGAACCAGGCTTTCGTGGCGTAGTTGAGCAGTGGTGTGTCACAACGCCAGCAATGCGGGTAACTGTGGCGGTAATTTTCTTTTTTGAAAAGTTTGCCGTTTTTTGCCAGCCAATCGGCGATGTTATTCTCCTGGCCTTTCACAAATTTTCCCGCCCACGGCGTGACTTCTTTTTCAAAAAGGCCCGCCATATCCACGTGACGAAGAATGGGAATTCCCTCCTTTAAAGAGGCTTCCATGTCGTCCTCTCCATAGCCGCTGGCAATGTGCACAATTCCGGTTCCGTCTTGTGTAGTGACGAAGTCGGCGGCAATCACTTTCCATGCTTTTTCAAGACCCTCAAGCGGAGCATTGGTGTAGTAGTCGAAAAGAGGAACATAGGCCTTGCCCACAAGCTCCTTCCCTTTCATTTCTTTCTCGACTTTAGCCTTTAGATTTGCGATGTCAAAGTGTTTTTCGAGCAGTGCTTTGGCCAAAATGAAACTTTTCCCTTCGCTTTGAATCTGGACATAATCGATTTCCGCCCCAACGGCGAGCGCCACGTTTCCGGGAAGCGTCCAGGGCGTGGTCGTCCAAGCCAGAAAATAGAGATTAGGGTCGTCTTTGGATTGGAATTGGGAAGTCACCGAAAGATCCGTGACGTCTTTGTAGCCGAGAGAGACTTCAAAATTGGAAAGCGGGGTCGAGCATCGGGGGCAAATGTGCATTGATTTGAACCCTTGGTACATCATTTTCTTTTCCCAAATTTGTTTGAAGACCCACCAAATGGATTCCATGTAACTGGCGTTCAAGGTGGCGTAACCGTGTTCGATGTCCACCCAACGCGCAACGCGTTCAAAGAGTTCGTTCCACTGAACCGTGTAGCGGAAAACGCTTTCGCGACATTTGGTGTTGAATTGTTCCACGCCCATCGTTTCGATGTCTTTTCGTCCGGAAAGTCCCAGTTCCTTTTCAATTTCGTATTCCACGGGAAGACCGTGGCAATCCCAGCCGTTAACGCGAGGAACATAGTAGCCGCGCATGGTGAAATAACGCGTGACAGCGTCTTTTAAGGAAAGCGCCATGATGTGGCCGTAGTGCGGAAGTCCGTTGGCGAAGGGCGGTCCGTCAAAAAACACGAATTTGGTTTTCCCTTTACGTTGCTCCACCGATTTTTCAAAAATACCCTTTCGTTTCCAGTATTCAATGTGCTTGTGTTCGATTTCGGGAAGATGCGTTTTTGGATCGACGGGTCGAAACATAGTGATTGTATTTTACTCGGAGTCTTACCGAGCGGGCAAGTGATATGGCACTTGCTTGAGGTGTTTCTCTTATGTAGGGTGGAGAACCTATAAGAAAGAAGCAATGAAATTTTGCCCAGGACAATTGCTCCAAGGTGGTGCCGAGCATGAAGTGGCTGAATTAGATCCACACACCTTAATCAAATGGCCAAGGAGAGGAAGACAAATGCCGGATGGAGGTGTATTAAAGACATACCGGGCAATCCGAAGAGAACTTGAATGGCTCGGCCAATTGAAAGTACCTATGCCTAAAACCGAGATCTGCGGAACCTCTTCTATTGAAATGCCCGACGGTTACTTTATGGTTCCCTACTGCATGATCACGGAAAAGAAAGCAGGGACTCATTTTAGAGGGGCGGACTTGGCACGCCCTGAAGTTAGACGTGACTTCTCTACGATCATGGCAGCGGCGCGATCTTTAATAACTATGAGGGGTCATACTCTGGACTTATTTGGTTATAGAGAGATCCATAAAGCTCTCCGCCCTGAACTTCCTTTGACTCAAAACTTACTCACTTGCGAGGAAGGTTTAGTCCTCGTTGATCCTTCTTTAAGAGTGCTCCGTACCGGTTCTTCATTCAGGCGCGACATGGATATGGAAGTTCGTACTTTACTGCAAAATACTCTAGGCGCTGTACTTTTAGCGTGTCATGATGCCGTATGATCATACTATGAAAAAACCAAAAATTTGTCTCATCTTCTGTGGTGGAACGATCGGGATGGTGCGAAATCCCTCCACCGGCGTATTGGGACCGGCGCAAGATGCGTCCGAAATTTTACGGCTTTTTCCGGAGCTGCAAAAAATAATCCAATTTGATTTTAAGGTTTTGGTGAACATCGACAGCTCGAACATGAGCCCGGACATTTGGACGCAAATCGCCCGAAAGATTCACGAGCTTTACGATCTTTATGACGGTTTTGTGATTGCGCACGGAACCGACACCATGGCCTACACGGCCAGCGCCATTTCCTTTGCCCTGCAAAACTTGAATAAACCCATTGTTTTGACGGGTTCGCTCGTGCCGCTCAATGAAATCGGTTCGGACGGACGAAATAATTTGATTTACGCGTGTCTTACGGCCACGCTCGATATTGCGGAGGTCTGCATTGTGCTGTCGAATCACATCATTCGCGGGAATCGTGCGAAGAAGTTTCACGAATCGTTTTCGGCTCTTTTTCACTCCCCGAATTTTCCCGTGCTCGGCGAGCTCGGTCGTCCCATTAAACTGGAGGACTGGAGGCTTAAGAGGCGTGATCGAAAACTGAAGTACGAGCCGCGTTTCGACTCCAATATTTCGGTTTTAAAGCTTTTTCCCGGTTTTGATCCGGCCATCATCGATAAAGTGCTCGCTCGAAAAGCGCATGGCATCATTTTAGAAGGATTTGGTCCAGGCAACGTGCCTTCCAACATCATCATGCAGATTGAAAAATGCAGCAAACGCGGCATTCCTTTGGTGCTGGCCAATCAGATGGAAAAAGGCATCACCAATCTCACTTCCTATGCGGTGGGCTTTGAGGCTTTTGAAGCAGGTGCCATCAGTTCCAAAGACATGACCACCGAGGCCTGTGTCGCCAAGCTGATGTGGGTGCTCGCGCAAACGCGAAAGTTGAGCGAAGTGAAAAAACTCATGGAAAGCGATTTGGCCGGCGAAATGAGTATTTAAAGATCGATGAAGCCGATTTATTGGCTTATTTGAGCTAGAATATACGCTTCGGAAAACTTCGCAAGTCCATATTTTTGTCAAGGGCGGCGCTTTCGCTTATCATTCGGCATCTTATTGCTTAGCAAACCCTTCGGGTTCGCCTCATGGAAAAAATAATCTCTTTTCAAAGATTTATTGTCGAACTGCTTACGGTGCAGTTGCCAAAGCTCAACTTGAGTGAACTTGAAATTCTGGGTATTCAAGTGGCGATTTATTCCTATTTTGAAGATACCGATTCGCTGGAAAAAATCTATTTTGAAATTTTGGATTATTGCGATGAAAACGAAAAATTGAATGTTTTGCTCCCGAAAATTGAGGACTTTTATTCCCAAACTCTCGACTCATGAGTTACTATCAGGATCTCGAAGGAGAGATCACTCAGCTTAAAGAATTTGCCGAACCTTTAATGGATGAAGTAAAGGTAACGCCTCTCATGCCGGTCATTAATCGTATTATTAATCTTAAAGACAGGCTGCTCGGTCTTAGTGAGGGTGAACTTCAATACGTGCAGGCCGAAGTGGCGGAGTGCAAGCGTTTGCTCGATGACATTTCCTATGAGTACATCAAACAAATCATCACCAAGCCCATTCCTTCGGATGTGTTTGAAGTACTTTCCAGTGGAACAAAGTTCGAGAAAGCCTTGCGCGGAGCGATGGGGGAAAAAGTTTCCACCGGTAAAGGCGGCCCCGACGTCACTGTTACACCGGAACTGGTGGAAGCCCTCACCCGTTATCGATTTTCGCTCGGCACTCCTCCGGTCACGCCCAAAGGAATTCAAACGGTGGAGCAAATTGTTTTTGGAGGAACTTTGCAAAATATTTATGCCTTTCGCGATCTCATTCATTGCGACAAAGGAGTTTTCGATCGTTTTCTGGGCGCCGTCGATCGTTTGAACGAGCAAAGTACCCATTACACGACGGAGGCCGAAAAGCGCGATTTCAAAAAAAGAGCGATTGAGTTCCCTAATTTGGAAGGAGCTCGCGGTCTCACCAAAGCCCTTGTGAGCGGAACGAGTGAAACCGCTCTTCGTTTGATTCGTGAACAGCTTTTCAGCAAACACGTTAACGGGAATTGTCCGGTGCGCGTAATGGAAGAGTCACAACCGTTTACTCCCCGTTTGATGCAGGAAATGAAAGCGGATAAGAGGTCCATGTTTATCGTGAAGGCAAGTTCCATCCCCCATAACATTTTTACGGATGATGTTCTGAAGGAAGAATGGAAAGGGCTGATCGGCCGTTTGGTGGTAATTGATCATTCGGATGCCGCAAAAAGATCCGGCACCGTTTTGGTTTACTCTCTTATTCCGGAGGTCACCAAATATTTGGAGCAATTCCATGTGAAAGATTCGGGAACGCCCGCCAACACGCAAATGAATTTTCGTTTGATTTTGGAGAACTTTAAAAACGGCGATATTGATCAGCTCATTGAAAGCGTTGATAGGAAGGCCGCTCTTTTGGAAGCGGAGGGAGTGCATACGCTTCCGCATGGAGACGTTCGAAAAAAAGAATGGCAAAAAACAGCACAATTGGATCATGTGAATTTAAAAAAATTCAAACGCTTTTTGGAATTCGTAAAAAAAATGAAATCTGGTGATTTTTCTGAAATTGAAGAGAGCAATCGCCACCTTGCGAAACGAACCGGAGAACTGGCGATGGATTATTTTTTCAAAAATTTGAAAGGGAAAGGCTATCGTGCCATTACCGTTCCACAAGGCGGCGGCCGTCGTGAAATCGGACTTCCCGGACGTTTTCATTTGAAGGGTCACAATAGAAAAGTTGCCGACTTTAAGGAACAAAAACTTCAGGCATGCAGAGAAAAACTCCTTGCATTAAAAAGAGACCAGGGAATACCCGAGGGGACCACGGCGGCGGAAGCGGCGGCTTTGGAGCGAGCCTTGGATGCGCGCAGAAGTCCTCAGCTCCCACCCGAGGGAGAAGCGGCCAGTCGCATCGGCGCCCATGTAAAAACCCGCGTCACGGAAGTTCTTCACGAATCCGCGCTTCGATCGGATGCGGTCATCAACAGGGTGATAGCCCGCATGGACGAAGCGTTTGGCGTTAATATTCCGGGTCTTTTGAAGGAGAAGGTCACACAGCTTCTTCGTGAAAAAGGAATTGAAGCGGCTGCAAAAATGTTGGAACGAGGACGATTTAGAGCCGCGGCAAACCATCTTCGAGCCTTTGAGGGACGTATCAGAGTCGAAGCCGCCCGTTTTGCCGAGAAAATCAAAGAACCTTTGGAGAGTACTCGTTCCCGTTTGGAAGCGGCCGATCTGGACTTTGTGGAACGGCTCCTGAACGATATTGAAAACAAATCCTTTGAACCCAGTCTTGCCTTATCCGAAGTGAGTTGGACTGTGGGAGACGTTTTACGCGAAGAAGATTTCCCCAAAAAGAACTTTATAAAAATTGAGTTGAATGTGAACGGATCTCAAAATCCCGACTCTTTTGAAAGGCAACTGGAAGAAAAACGTCGCGCACTCGCCGAGTTTCCGGAACTTTTTGAACTCTATTGCTCCAGTATACTGATTTATTTCAATGATCCGCATAATCCCACTTCTCAAGTGGCTACTCCCGAAGTGAAACTTAAGTTATTGGATCTTGCCTCCCGCTACAACTTGGCCATTTTGGCTGATGAGCCTTATCACAAACAAGTTTCCAAAAAAGTAAAAGACCGACAAGGCGATTCCCCATTCGCCGAGTTCTACGAACAAAATCGAGCTCGCTTCCCCAATCCTGTTTGCATTTACAGTTCCATTTCAACGACGAAGTGGGCCATGGGTGCCGGTCGCCGCACGGGAGTCCTCCTGACGAATGACCATTCCGTAATGGAAGACGGAAAGAACTTTGAAGATTTTGTAGCGGAAAATATTGACGGTTGCAACGCCATGTCTTTGTACATGGATCTTGAAACTTTATTGGCGGGGCTTTTAGTGAAACGAAATTGCAAGGAAATCGAGCCGAAAACCATTTTATTGAACCCAACCAACCCCTATGAAGATTCCTGCGCTTTGATCGATAGAATTTTGGATGAGAACTTTTCCGATTTGAGCGCGGAAGATTTTAACGGTTCGCTTTATTCCTTGCTTTTGAATGCACGCAATACGCTTGATCGACTTCAAGCGCGCGGTGCTGAGCCTCACGATTATCGCCAATTTTTGAGCCAGCTCGTTTCGAAACTCAAAGATTTCCGCCTCGACAAACAAACCCAAAAAGATTCCGCGCAAAGAAGCCAGGCCGCGTGGAATGCCGTGCAGCGTTTATCTACAGAATTTCCTGGTTTTGAAGAACGTTGCATCGAACCCCAAGGCCCTTTCTATTTCTTGGTGGGTCTGGATCAAACGGAAAATGATCCCGCGCTACGGCCTTTTCTTTTGGCCTTGGCTCGGGCTCGAAAAATCGAGATTGTCCCTCAAGCCAAAGGCTATGCTCGTTTTGCTTTCGGGGGCTTGGTGGACGGAACCGAAGAAGGCTATAAGGATTTTAGTTTGGGCATTGAAACCGACCTTCGTTTGCTGCTCAAGTATTGGGATGAGTTCCAAACTATTCGCGCTCGCTTGAATCATGAAGAGGACCTTGATCCCATCAACAATGCGCTTAAGGAACTTTTCCCCGGCGGCGAAATTGATTTGGCACGAACGATTCAGGATAAAGGTGTGCTCCTCGACCATTTGCGTTCGAGACCACGCACGGGAAAGGACAGGCTCACCAATCCTTTTTCTCCAGCCGGTTCACAGTATATGTCCAGCATCGAACCCGGTTCCCCCGCCACCATTGTCACCATTCGTGACGTTCAGTGTCGAACGGCGGAAGATTTTATAAACAGCGAAGCTTTTCGAGATTTGTTCAATATTTTCTTACTTCAAGTGAAAGGACAAATTTCGGGCTTGGAACAAATGGAAGACAGTAACATTATTGCTCAATACGGTGCCGATGAATTTGCAAAACGCTTCAAATCACGTAACTTCCAAAATGTTCGCCGTGATATTTTTGAAGAAGTCGCCATTCGCGTTGCTCATTTGTGGTTCGACCCGAGTATGATCAAAATCCTCGGCCTCAAAATTCCCGACGGTCTTTCCGCCTCGGACCAAGGAGATCTTTTAAGAGGAGCGGAAGGCCGGATTTCCGATTTTATCCAGACGATCATCCAAGCTTTTGTAACTCCCGAAAAAGAGGCTCAAGTGCTTCAAGAAAGAATCGAAAGGGTCATCAAAGGACTCCATGCAAAACTTCCTCAAGAAGACAGGGATAAACTTCTGGCGTGCAGTCGGGACTACGAATTGTTTTCCGCTTTTTTGAACAGCCTCGATGGAAGTTTGGTCCCTCCCCATACTAAAGAAATGCTACTGGCTCTTACTCGAAACGTGAGTTACCCTCCCTGTTTTCAAGCCGCTTATCCCACGGTTCGCGGCATTAAGGCCGATCCTTGTTTGCAAGAATGGGTCCAAAAATTCATCGGCCGCTCGGAATTTGCGGGTCAAAGCGTGGCTACCGACAGGTCCCCCGCCATGGTGACTCCGGGTGCTACCCGCGTGGCCGGCTACGAACGAGGTATTTATCGCCGAGACGGAGACGGGACCACTGCTCCAGGGAAAGAGTTCTTCAGAAAACGTTTTGGTGAATTTGTCGAAGTCATGAACCCCAAAGACTATGTTTGCAAAATGGTCCAAGTGGGACCCACGCGCCTGATGCTCGTTATGCATCGATCCTACAGTCACTACATGGTGGAAGAACTGCGACTTTTCCCTCAGTTCGACGTCTCTTTGGAGGAAATGCAAAAGTTAAAGCCGGATGCCATCAGTTTTATGGGTATTCCCGCCAAAACAATAGGGGAAGATTACCGGATCGGTTATTTTTTGGATGAAGATTCCGCCGGAACTTCCATCCCTGTTTCATGGGTGGATGCCGAAAACATTACCGATTACATGGGCTATTTAAAAAAGCCCGTGCTGACGGTGGCCAACGAACGCGTGAAAGCCATTGGCGGAATGCCCGTTCACGGTTCCGCCTTGACCATTACCGCGAAAAACGGACTCCGTAAAACGGTGGTTATGGGAGGCGACAGCGGAACGGGTAAGTCGGAAACCATCATTGCGATGACCAATCAAATTATTAAGGGTCTTGGCGGCGCGAAAAATATTGAATCGGTCGAACTGCTTTCGGGAGATATGTTGTCCCTTTTTGAAGGTGAAGACGGAGAAATGTACATGATGGGAACCGAATCCGGAGATTTTATGAGACTGACCGACATCCCCAATGAATGGCAAGAACGAATGAGGGATTGGATCAACAGCTCCAGCAAGACCAATCTTGATGACAAAACCAATCCGAGAGCGACCATTAACGGTATTTGCGATCCCAATGTTTTCTTGAGTCCGGTTCGTGT
>MFXB01000058.1 GCA_001787475.1 Candidatus Peregrinibacteria bacterium RIFCSPLOWO2_01_FULL_48_20 | reverse complement strand
GCCTCGGGATGCTTGAGAGCAACTTGTGCGGAGCGTGCAAGCTCGGGAGTATCTTCTCCGTGAAAATAACGATGGGCAAGTTCGGCAGCCCATTCCTTCAACTCGTCAAAGGTGAGATAAAGTACTTCCGATCGTTTTGGGGGCGGCAAATCCATAAAAATAGTCGATTTCGTGGGAACTGTAACAACAATTTGATTTAAGTCAACAGTCGTGTGTCTGGAAAACCCCATGTTTTCTTGGTATACTCTCTTTACTTATGCCCAAATTTCTCGTCCAAGGCGGTCAGACACTCAAAGGCACGGTGAACGTGAGCGGATCCAAAAATGCCTCCCTACCCATTTTGGCGGCAACGCTTTTGGCCGATTCGCCTTCGGTTTTGCACAACGTCCCGGATATTTCGGATGTTCACGCATTTTTAAAGATTTTGTCGGGTTTGGGAGCGGAGGTTTCTTTTGAAAGCGGCACGGTGCGGGTGAATCCGACTAAAGTGGCGTGCGGACACTCGGCGCAGCCGAGCTTAGAAAAGAGACTCGTTCAGCATATGCGCGCCTCCATTTTACTTTTAGGGCCGCTTTTGGCGCGTTGCGGAGAGGCGCGCTTTCCATACCCGGGAGGTTGCGTGCTCGGGAAACGTTCCGTTCATGCTCATCTTCACGCTTTATCCGCTTTGGGCGGAGAGCTTGTTGAAAGCAACGATGAAATTCATATGCGAACTACGGGGCTGAAGCCGGCAAAAATCATCATGTCCGAAGCCAGCGTAACAGCCACGGAAAATGCGCTCATGGCCGCCGTGCTTATTAAAGGAACCACCGAAATCCGCTGGGCCGCCATGGAACCACACGTGCAAGATTTGTGTAAATTTTTAGTCGCCATGGGGGCGGAAATCGAAGGCATCGGTTCCCACACCTTGATCGTTCACGGCGGCGCCAAACTTCACGGTGCCGAGCACAGCGTTACGCCTGACTACCTGGAAGCAGGTACCCTCACTTTGGCCGCCGTGCTTTGCAACGGCGAAGTCACCATAAAGAACTGTCCGGTGGAACAGCTCGACAGTTTTTGGCAAAAGCTCGAAGAAGTGGGCGCGCATTTTGAACTCGGAAAAAACGAGGTCACGGTTCACCCTCACAACGGTCTGTACGCGGTGGAAAAACTGCAAACCGCCGTTTACCCGGGCTTCCCCACGGATCTTCAAGCCCCCTTCGCCGTTTTGCTCACGCAGTGCGATGGCGAAACGCGCATTTACGAAACGCTTTTTGAAGGCCGCCTCAACTATCTCACGGAACTTCAGCGCATGGGCGCGCACACCGAAATTCAAAACGAACACGAAGCCATTGTGCGCGGCCCCACTCCTCTCAAAGCCGTTCCCATTGTGAGTTGCGACATTCGCGCCGGCGCCGCCATGGTCCTCGCCGCACTTATTGCCAACGGCGGAACTAAAACCGAAATCAGCGAAATCAATTACATCGACCGCGGCTACGAAGGTCTCGACGAAAAACTCCGCAGTCTCGGAGCTAAAATCGAACGCAGCCAATAAACGCGCGGAACGAAGTGTAGCGTACTAAAAATAAGAGACACCGTCCCCTCCAAATCCGTTCGCAAAACCTCCATCCCCAAGTCTTCCGCTTTTGCTAGCGTTTCTTCGTGCGGATGACCGTAGTCGTTTCCCGTGCCACTCGAAATAATCATGAGCTCGGCGCCCACCGCCTCCAAAAACTCCGGAGTGCTGCTGGTTCGGCTGCCATGGTGCCCGGCTTTTAAGATGTCGGCGCTTACGGGAGCTCCTGCCGCCAAAAGCTCGGCTTCCACTTCTTGTTCGGCATCGCCCGTCAGCAAAATTTCATTCTCTCCGCTCACGACGCGAATCACCACCGAAGCGTTGTTTACGTTTTCCATTTTTCCGCTCACAGGCTCAAAAGGATAAAGCACATCCAGAGTGACCGATCCAAACTCAAAATCCCGCTCGGCCTCGGCCAAATAAACCGGAATTTTTACTTCGGCCACTCGCGCCAAAAAAGCTTTATACGTTTGATTTTCATAGTCCGGCGCACTCAAAAGCACGCCTTTCACTTCAAAACGATCCAATACCGGGACGAGCCCAGCCACATGATCTTCATGAGGATGAGTGAGAACCAAAAGATCCAAAGTCCTGTCAAAAAAAGGCAACACTTCTCCCAGTCCTTCCAAAACACCAGTCCCCGGTCCACCATCAATTAATATGGTATGACCTTCCGGCGTTTGCAGCACAAGGGCGTCGCCCTGCCCAATGTCCAACACGTGCAATTCAAGCTCCCCCGTGATCTTCAGGAGGTCTTGCACAAGAGTGAAACCCAGCCCAAGGGCAATGGTTAAAAGAATGATTTTTTTACTCATTCTAAAAGTTTAGCCCAAAAAATCTTTCCCGTCCGAAAAACCTGTTGTTGGAGAGATGACAACAGTGGAGTTGGACTAGAGCTGCTTCTTTCGGCGATTCCAAGCACCCGCACCCAAAAGGGACAAGGCGCCAAGCACCAAAAGTTCGGGTCCGGATTCGGGAAGAGTGGCCGTTACGAGCACTCCTTCAGATTCGTTTCCGCTTTCATCCACAGCCGTCACTTTAAAGGTGTAGGTTTCACCCGCGGTGAGCCCATCCGCTGCATATTCAACGCTGTCGGCATCCACGTTCACGGCATCTTCAAAGGAAGTTCCGCCATCCATACTTTGGTAAACCAAGTATTTGGCAAGATCTCCGGCCGTGTTCACACTGGCCGTCCAACTGAGAAGAATGGAATCTTCCCCGCTGATGGTCGCGAGCAAGTTCGTAATATCCTCCGGCGCAATAAGGTCGGAAAGATCCAAAGTTTTCGCGGTAAACTCAGCTGTGAAATTTTCCTCAGCCATTGATTCGCCCGCTTCATTGAAGATCATGGTGTCCATCGTGATGACGTAGTCGTAACCCGACTGCATGTCTTCCGTAACGAGCGTCACTTTCGCGGCATCTTCGTCATCAATGCTCACGGCAAGCACTTCCACTTCAGCGGAAGCGTCATCCGAAAGTTGAATTTTGAAAGAGTCGGGCTCGGCGGAAACCACGGCTTCCGTGAAGGTCAAAAGAATTTCATTTACTTCTACGGCTTCCACTTCGTCCACTTTGAATG
Source organism: Candidatus Peregrinibacteria bacterium RIFCSPLOWO2_01_FULL_48_20 (assembly GCA_001787475.1). Taxonomy (GTDB): domain Bacteria; phylum Patescibacteriota; class Gracilibacteria; order UBA1369; family 2-02-FULL-48-14; genus 2-02-FULL-48-14. The sequence goes on along the minus strand of MFXB01000058.1, from coordinate 2,110 downwards.
TGTCACTGATACCGTCCCCTTCGTCGCTGTCATCGTCATCGGTTCGTTCGAGTGAACTGCCCGTGAAAATGGCGGTGTCGGAGGTTCCGCTTTCAATCGGATTTCCGGCGAGGTCGGTCACGCCGATTCCGGCGGTCAAAATATACTGAGCGCCGGCGGTTTGTTCTTCCGTCACAAGGAACACGGTCGAAGCGTCTTCATCGGCGCTGTAAGCATCCAAAATTTGGATGGCCGTTCCGTCCGTGGATTCCAAAGCAAAGGCACTACTCGTGTCTGTTGGCAATTCCACTTCTTCGGAGAAAACCACTTCCACCAGCGTGCTGCTGACGGCGGTGGCGCTGCTCACCGTGGGAGCCGTAAAATCTCCCAATTCGGAAGATTCGGGCGTCACCTCCACTTCTTTTGAATAGTAAGGGGATTCGTTTTCATCCTCATCGTAAGCGGTCACGGCAAAGTAGTACGTCACTCCGTTCGTAAGATTGTCCATCACGTAAGTTGTGCTGTTTCCGATGTCCGTGGAACCAAAAGTGTAACCACCTCCGTTTTGTTCCACCGATTCCAGACCCGTGTAAACGTAGTAACCCTCTACGCCCACGTCGTCCGTTGCGGCATCCCAAGTCAAAGTGGCCTCCCCGTCACCGGGAAAAGCTTGAAGATTTTCAACTTCGGAAGGTGCCGAAGCATCGTCTTCCACCACTTCAGCCGAGGCGCTTAAAGGGAGAGCAAGCCACCCCGCGAGCAGGGCGAGCGTAAGTCCCTTAGAAATATATCGTGCCATACGTTTTGGGTTACTTTTGTTTAAATTTTCATATCATTATAGCAAATTTTGCCCAACCCGTCCACCCACTGCGGCTTGCAAGAAAGTAAAATTATTCTCCGCCTCCTGCCCGGGCAGGAGTTTCAAACTAATCTTTCAGTCTGTCGACTATTCTCGAATCTCAAACTTACTTTTCTCCTTATTCCAGACAATTTCTTTTTTGGTTCCATCGGCAAGCACCCAAGTGGCTTTTCCATCGACAAAATCCAAAACAGGAGTGTCTTCTTCCTCTCCTCCAAGAGTAAGGAATCCTTTCCCATGAGGAATACTATTTTTCAGTGCACCAACATATTCGCTTCCGTCAGAGAAGCTAACGGTTGCCGTACCCGTATAGTCGTTCGTGGCGAGCAATCTGGAATCAAGATGAGGGTAAGCGCCTTCGGAAAGGACTGTCTCTTTCGGTTCGGGAACCACTTCCGGTGCCGCAGGCTTGTTACTGGAATCAATTAAAACAGGTCCGTCGCCCGGAATATCGAACGATTTCCCATCAATGGTATATTTCCCAATCGGGAGTAAGCCCACAAATTCTTGGTTTTCCGTCAGTTCTCTTTGAGCTCGTTCGATTGCGCCGCGTTGAGCGGGGTCAAAAGGCATAACCGAAGGTTCCAGTTTCACCGCTCCTTTGTACTTTCGGTCAATCGAAATTCGAGTGCTTGAGTAGAGCTTATCAATACTTTCAACATACCCGCTGTATTCGGTGGCCTTTCCAATGTTATTTTCTCGAGAGGCCGCTCTTTCCGCCCTGTCCCAAGCTTTGCGAGCGGCATCCATATCCCCAACGGTGCCGTGTGAGGCCGCTTCCGCGCCTCTGCGATGCGTGTCCGAATCCACTTGAACGCCCTCCGCTTCAAGCGCCAAAATTTCTTTATAGTTTTCATAAGCCGCTTTCATTTTTTGTCTCTCGCCGCGAAGTTTCAATTCTCCTTGCAGTCGGACATATTCGGCTTGCCGCGCAGCCTTTTCCTTTTCTTCTTTGTTACTCAGAGGCTTTTCCGCTTTTTCAATGGCTTTTACGACTTTCGGCTCGATCGCTTTAAGTTCCTTATCGAGCGCTTTCGAAAGAGCCGTGTAGGAAGCATAGGTACGAACGCCCTCTTCCGTAAACTCCTTGTTTTGCGCTTTTTGCTCTTCCACATAGGCTTTCACCAAAGCTTGATCGGGCTGTGCTTCTACCTTCATAATGAAAGCAGTATGATCTTTGGTCTCAAGTTCAATGTAATAAGAGCTATAGCCGTTTTTATCCGGCTCAATGAGCCGTTGCGTCCCTTTTACGATTGTTAATTTCGCCGGATA
>MFXB01000057.1:5422-5557 GCA_001787475.1 Candidatus Peregrinibacteria bacterium RIFCSPLOWO2_01_FULL_48_20 | reverse complement strand
GCTCGGAAAAAAGTTCGGAAGGATTGTCCGGAAAAGCATGCACGATGGGTTGTTCTTCTTTGCTCAGGCTCAGCCATAAAACCGGACTGCCCATGCGCAAGATTTTGGTGAGGTAGGTGAGGTAGCGGCTGAATT
>MFXB01000057.1:0-5373 GCA_001787475.1 Candidatus Peregrinibacteria bacterium RIFCSPLOWO2_01_FULL_48_20 | reverse complement strand
GTAGCGGCTGAATTCTTGCAATGTTGGCGTATTTTTGCAGCTTTCGCCCAAGGCCGCGGCAGCGGCCTCAATGGACTCCGCGGAGCCCTTCACTTTGTTCCACTCAGGTGCATTCAAGTGATGTGCTTCCACCGTCAAGGTGTGGTGAGGGCTGTTTGCTTCACCTTCTTTTTTGATGAACATGCCGAGAAATCCGAAGAGAATGGAAACTTTGGAGGCCAGTTGATCGATGACGGGCTCAACGCTCGGGTTTTCTTTTTGCAGACGATAAAGATCCTGCAGGAAACGACTTTCACTGAGACGAATGTGCCAGGCTTCTTCCATGTTTTTTACAAATTGTCCCACCTCGCCGATGACGGTAGCAGGTCGCACGGAAAGCAGCGGGTCTTTGCGACTGCGGTCTTTGAGAAAGTAAATGCCACTGACCGCCATAACTTTCTTTTTTTGAACTGCACGCTCTGCGCGTTGATAGAAAGACTCCCCGTCTTCCCCTTCTTGGCAACACAAGTCGAACCACATTTCTTTTTCTTCTTTTTGAAGTCGAATTTCCGCTTTTTCACCGGTTTCGGTTTCCGGCAGCCACAGTTGAATTTTCACGGCAAGCAAGGTTTCCACCGGATTCAAACGATCTTTTGCAATGAAGTTGGCAAAACGCTGTTCGTTTAAATACTGGTTGGGATGCTTGAGTACGCCCAAATCTTTATTGGGAGCCAGCGACTCGGGATCGGGCAAAACCAAAAGTGTTTTTTCGCTTCGTTCCAGCGCGTAATCAAAAAGATCTTGTGAGGTGTGACTTCGTTCTTCCAAAAGAAAAGGAGTGTTGAGCTCACCCACAAGCATCTTTAAGTCCGCGTGTTTTTCACTCACGACGCCATTTGTTTTATTGTTCTCCGCGATTCGATTTTTACCTTTTTCTTCGAGTAAGGGAAGGATGAAGGGAGCCCAAGGCCAATCGCTTTTTTCACACAAAGGGCGGATGGCGGTCTTTTGATCTTTGTCGAGTGCCTTCACGTGTTCGCAAAATCGCCAAAAAAGTTCGATGTTTGCTTTTACATCATTCAGTGCGCGATGCGCGCCTTCTTGTGCGATGCCGAGTTTTTTGGTGAGCACTTCCAAACTGTAACTGGCTTCTTTGTGAAGGAAAGCTTGGGCAAGTTGGCAAGTGTCCAGTTGCACGTTCGGTACATTGAATTTTTTCTCTTTTAAAAAGTTGACGTCAAAAAAAATGAAATGCCCCATAATCGGGTGAGCGTCGAGTTTTTCCAAAATGGTTTCTTTAAGGTCCCCAAGCTTGGGAGCGTCTTTCACCATTTCATTCGTGATGCCGGTGAGGTGCGCCGAGAAAGCGGGAATGGGCACAGTGGGGTTCACCAAGCTCGACCACTCTTCGAGAATTTTTTCATGATCAAAACGCACAATGGCCACCTCAATCACATGGTCATCTTGGGCGCTTAAGCCGGTGGTTTCAAGGTCGAGACAAACAAACATAATGTTATGGCTTACGCCATCCTTTTCTCTTAGCAAACCCTTCGGGTTCGCTTGATGCAGGGATTTTACTCCCACTCACCGAAGGTGAGCTAGTTAAAAGAGGTGAGAGAGTCGATAAGCTCAACAACGATTTTGCAGACTTCCGCGCGGGTGATGGTTTGGTTGCCACGGAAAGTGCCGTCGCTGTAGCCGCCCACAAGGCCGCTGGATTTCGCGTAAGCGGTGTATTTGGCAAACCAATCGTTCACCGTGTTCACGTCTGTGAAGTTCGGTGTAACGGAGTCAAAGTCGTTGACCCCCGCCGCCACCAAAATGATTTTCAAGGCTTCGGCGCGCGTCACATTGTTGTTCGGTTTGAAGGTGTTGTCGCTGTAGCCGCTCACAATGCCGAGGTCGCCCGATGCGCTGGCCACGTAATCCACAAACCAATCGCCGCTTTTTACGTCCGTGAAATTTTCATCACCGTCCGCAGTGGGCAGCTCAAAAGCAAGCAGGGAGATTTTTACGATTTGTGCTCGCGTAATGGAATCGTTCGGTCCAAAACGTCCGTCGCCGTAACCGCCAATCACATCATTATTATAGAGTTCGAGAATATAATCTTCCGCCCAGTGACCGTTGATGTCGGTGAGGGAGTCTTTTCCTTCCGTTTCATCTTCGTCTTCATCTTCATCATTATCACTTTCCTGATCTTCCTCATCTTCAACTTCTTCGCCTTGGCCCGTGATATAAATCTTCACGTTTGAACTGAGATTTCCCGCTTCGTCTTTGACAGCAATGTTAAAAACTTCTTCATCCCCGCCGCCTGAAATGGCGACTTCAACAGAGAAGTTTCCGTTGGAATCCACTTTTTCGCCGGATTCTTCATTGTTCACCAGCACGTCGGCGCCCGCTTCGCCGCTTCCAACAATCGTGTACGCGCTGTCTTCAGTTTCAACCTCCGTTTCGTTGAGCTCGGGAGCATCGGGAGCCGTGCGGTCTTCACCGGTTTCCGCTTCGTACTCCGCCACCTCGGCCACGCCTTCAATAATGGTTATCTCAATGGGATCGCTGGGCGTGGCATCTTCGTTTTCCGCCTGAATAAAATAAGTGTTACCGCTTTCTTGTATGAGCGCCACCGTCACCGAAAAGTCGCCGTTTTCATCCGCTTCCGAAGGAGGAATATCATAAAGTCCTCCGGTTACAATAATTTTTGCGTAAGGGTCCGCGTGACCGGTAATCACTCCTTTGTTTGAGTCGATAGGGGAAATGGGTTCGTCCACTTGAGGTGGAGGCGTGGTTTCCGCCATGACCAGCAAAATGGGTATCGTGCTGGAAACAACAAGGAGAAGGAAAACAAAGAAGAATTTTTTCATAATGGCGTGGGTGGCTTATGGAGCGATTTTATAACATTTCGATAAATTCGTCGAAAAGAAAACTTGTGTCGGTCGGTCCCGGAGCGGCCTCGGGGTGGAATTGCACGGAAAAGAAAGGCAGTGTTTTGTGACGCAGGCCTTCCACGCACGCGTCGTTGGCGTTTTCAAAAAGAACTTCCCAATCTTTGGGCAGGCCCTTTGGGTTGACGGCAAAGCCGTGATTTTGCGAGGTGATGTAACAGCGTCCCGTGGGCAAATGAATGCAGGGTTGATTTTGTCCGCGATGCCCGTACTTCAATTTGTAGGTTTTTGCGCCGGCGGCGATGCCCATAATTTGCGTGCCCAGACAAATTCCGAAGGTGGGAATTTTTCGCTCGAAGCATTCTTTCATAATGGCCACGGTTTCTTCCATGACTTCGGGATCGCCGGGGCCGTTGGAAAAGAAAATGCCGTCAAACTTGACCTTTTCTTTACCGGAACTTTCGGTCTGTTCCTCATAACGGAAGGGGCTGCTGTTCCAAGGGAAGCGTGTGATTTTTACTCCGCGGCTGAGAAAGTTGCGCAAGGTGTTATTTTTCACGCCGGTATCAATCATGGCGATGTGTTTGCGCCCATCTCCGTAGCTGCGAATTTTCGTAGGGCTCACTTTGGCCACCAAATTTTCGGTGTTCGGATCGTAAAAGTCTTTGTTCGGTTCCACGTCGGATGGATGGATTTTCCCGGGCATGGAACCGTTTTCGCGAAGGTACTGAGTGAGCGCGCGCGTGTCCACACCGGTAATTCCCGGCACATCATATTCGCGCAGCCAGTCTGAAAGACTTTTTGCGGCGTTCCAATGGGAGTAAACCTCGCTGTAGTCCGTGACGATGAGTCCTTTCAAATGGATGCGGCTGCTTTCAAAGAACTTGCTGATTTTTTCATCATCCAACTCTTCGGCCGGCACGCCGTAATTTCCAATCAAAGGAAAAGTGAGCACCAAAATCTGATCTTTAAAAGAAGGGTCCGTCAAACTTTCAGTGTAGCCCACCATTCCGGTCGTAAACACCACTTCGCCTTCGCTCTCTTTGTAGGAGCCAAAGGCTCTGCCAGTGATCTGAGTGCCGTTCTTTAAGGTGAGAGTGAGTTTGTCCATAAGGATGATCGTTCGTAATGTACGGTACCCTTATGGATTTCTCAAGTTTTTAGCGGAAAAATGACGCTGACAGCAAATGGTTTCTGGAGTATGATTCGGGGCGATGAAAAATCTTCTCCACTCAAAGGATCTTTCAAAAAGGGAAATCCTAAGTCTTTTGGACCGGGCGGAGGAATTTTTGGAAACGGTGCATAAGAGGAAACGCTTGAAGCTCGCGGATGGGAAAATTTTGGCCGCTCTTTTCTACGAGCCGTCCACACGCACACGCTTTTCTTTCGAGACGGCCATGCTGCGACTCGGCGGGGAAGTGATTTCGAATGAGGGAATGAATGAGACTTCGTCTGCGAAAAAAGGAGAAACTTTGTACGATACTGGCCGGGTGGTTTCGCAAATGGCGGATATTATCGCCATGAGGCATCCCGAGCCGGGAAGTGCATTGGAGTTGGTGGAAGGGGCGAGGGTGCCGGTGGTCAATGCCGGGGATGGTCCGGGCGATCATCCGACTCAAGGACTTTTGGATCTTTTCACCATTCGCCGCGCTTTGGGACGATTGGACGATTTTACGATCGTGATGGTGGGCGACCTTAGAAACAGTCGAGTGGTGCATTCTCAGTGTGAGCTGCTTATGAACTTCAAGGGAGTGCGATTTATTTTAGTGTCGCCGGAAGCTTTGCGCTTGCCGCGATCGATCTTTAAAGAGCTCAGTAAAAAATTTAAGGTGGAGGAGACCGACCATTTGGAAGCGGCCATTACCGGGGCGGATGTACTTTCTCACACGCGCATCCAAAAAGAACGTTTCAGCACCGAAACGGAGTACAAAAAGTATAAGGGCGTGTATGTTTTGACGCCGGCTCTTATGAAAAAAGCGCCGGACAGTATGATTGTGATTCATCCGCTGCCTCGCGTGGATGAAATAGATATGGCTGTGGATAAGGATCCGCGAGCTCGGTACTTTGAACAGGTTGAAAACGGCGTGGCGGTTCGGATGGCGATTTTGGCGGAGCTTTTAGGATTGTAGGTGGGGGTGTTGGCACAGCTTCGACAATTTCCATTTTGGCATATTTTTGAGTGGGAGCAAGACAAAAGGTGAGCACTTGCTCACTTTATGTGGTAAGATAAAAGCTCTTTCCCTGATTTATGAAAAACTTTGAAATTGAAAAAATTCATGCTGAATTTAGTGAATATGGTCGGAATGCCAAAGAGTGGCTTCGGAAGTGCCAGATGCTTTTGCCTTTGGTTGTGAAGTATGAGGTTTGGAGTGTGAAGGGTTTTACGAGCATTTACGAATATGCGGCCAAGCTCGCCGGAATGAGCCACAGCAGTGTGGATGAAACGTTGTGGGTGATGAGGAAAATTGAAGATAAGCCTGCGCTGATGGCTGTCGTTGAAAATAAAGGTATT
>MFXB01000056.1 GCA_001787475.1 Candidatus Peregrinibacteria bacterium RIFCSPLOWO2_01_FULL_48_20 | reverse complement strand
CTCGACGTGGCATGATGCGTACGTAACCATTTGTTTTCAAAACATCCTCCAAGGTAAAGAGTGCGTGCTCCGTCATTCGCACCAAAATTTCACGCAGTTTGTCTCCAGTTGTCGTTGAGTGAATCGGCAACTTGCCTCCTTCCAGAGCGAGTTTACTTGTCTTTGCCTTTGTTGAATATTGATCCTCTTTGAAACGAACAAGTGCCGCACCCGCCGAAGACCCTTGGGAAATCATATCCAAAGCGAGAACGGTCCAGTGGTCGGAAAAACTTGGAGTGGAACCTGTAAATCTGTTTTCCAAAGGACGGAATGCGCCGGAAACTTTGAACCCGCTGATGTGAGCGACGAGAGGAAAATTTTCGTCATCGATTCCAAAAGCTTTCGGATTTTGATTGAAAATGTCAATTTGATGGTTTACCAGCTCGACCAGTGTTTCCAATACGGGCATAAAATCTCGATGCATGAACATGGAATCTTTATCATTGAGAATCCCGCTTTGATAGCCAAGTCCCTGACAAAAGTAGGGCAATTCCGGATTGTCCGCCTCCATGGGAATGGCTTCCCCCGACTCCAGCATTCGTTTCAAATTTTCCATTTGATCCTTTTTTTCCGTTTCTCTGAAAGAAGCGGGGAGAGCTTTCCCGCTGGTAAGGTAACCATTCCATTCCGTTCCAAAAGCACGCCGGATAAACCCTTTTATAGCCGCGACACGAGCGGGTGTTTTCCAATTCGGGAGGCGATTATTTTCCGCAGTAGTCCGGTTGTAAGACCCCCTTCTTTTCAGCTCTTCGTATAAGCTATCCATACGTTTTTCACCGTCGGCTAGCCATAGGGCGACATTGGGATTTTTGGGTTTTTCCGGTGGAGGAGCTTCTTCTTCTTCGGACTTTTTAAAAAGTGGTCCGGCCATACTGATGGCTGCGCGGGCAGCGGGCACTCCCAATCCCAGAAGGGCGGCGAGGCCTTTCACAACGTCTCGACGGGGAATGCCTTTTAATCCTTTTTCTTGAAATTCTTCACTTGCCTGCAAATCTTTTCTCACTTGGAATCCTGCGACAAGGCCGGCGCCCATGGCCAAATACTTGCTCAAAACAAAAGGCCATTTGCTCTTTGTCTCTTCCTCGGCAGGCGTGGGTTTTGCTTCCGTGGGTTTTGCTTCCGTGAGTTTTTGTGCACTTTTCTGTGCATAGTCTTCTTGTCCGGAAGATGCAAGAACTTCCAATATGTTTTCTTCTTCAATAATGAGAGATCCCATGGCCAGAACTTTCGTGGCGTAAGTGAAAACGGCTGGCCCCACCGCTTCTTTTTTTTCTTCCCCGTTTTTATCCAGGCTGCGTATTCGTCCAAAAGAGTTGGCTAAGACGGCTTGCCACACGTCAATTCCATAGGGTGGCTTCCCGATCATTTCTCTGATTTCAGAATCTTCCAATTTTAGGAAACGAGAAATGCATCGCTTAACGCGCCCGGCACCCGCGTTGTAAGCCGTAATGGTTGAAATTAAGGAAAGAGTCCCAAAAACGTAGGTGGGGTCCAAACTTTGTAAGCGCCCATCGAGTTTTTCCATCTTTTCTGCGATTTGTTCTTGTGTCAGGCGATAATACGCACAGAACATTTCCGCTTGCACCAAACGGTTCGTCCACTCGGTTACCCCGTGAAAACTTTCATTAAACCCCAATAATGCGCCTTCTCTCACTTTTCCCGAAAACTCGGGGTGTTTCCCCGCATATCTTCTGGCATCCTTATAAGCTCCCGATTGGATCTGAAAAATTCCATAAGCGTTTGCATCGGACTTTGCGAATTGATCATAGCCACTTTCGTTGGCCGCCAAACCGAGGGCGATTGCCCAGGGAATATCATAAGCGTCTGACATTTTTTTAATGGCATCGTACAATCTCATTTTTTCACCTTTCAAATGGCGAGGGCCTTCTTTCGTTCCCTGCCCCGGACATACGACTTCAGCATTCAGGCGTTCCAAGATGAGGTCAAAAAGGGACTCCCCTTCCTTGTTATTTGGGTCCACATGGGGAAGAACCGGTGTCGCTGGAAAAGGGTAACCCACTTCTTTGTACTTTTTGGGAAGATGTTTCTGGCTCTCGGGAATAGGGATTGCTCGTCGGTTTTCGTTGTGCCAAGCGTTTTTTTCTTCCTCCGTCATTGCTTTTAACATGACATCCCGCGTTTCCCATACTTTCTTTTTCCCTTTTCCCTTTGTGACCAAAACCTTTTCTTTCTCTCCGCTGGGCACGGAACTGTACCAATTTGGAGGGACTTCTGCTTCCAAAAGTTTTTCCCCTTTTGCACCAAAGTAAAGAACGGATCCTTTTTTTGCTCGAAATACATCTTCCCAAAATTCAATGAGCGCAGCGGTGTGTTCTTCCGGCGTACGACCATCTCCATAGTTTTGCGAGCTCATAATATCTCCCAAGCGACTATAACGGCGTTCTTTCAATTCGCCATCCGTATCATGGAGCTCAGTGTCTTCTCCCAGAGGTTCCAAATTTTCAAATCCACTGACAAGGTTTGGGCCTTCCGGAGGTGAAACCTCAAGACTTCCCGTTCCACTCACCGGTTTCGGTTCCTCAGGTTCAGGACTGAGCAAATGAGCAACTGAACCGATCACCGCCAAAGCTGCAGCACCCCATTTTGCCGTGAGTTCACCAATCCCCGATCCATGTTCAGGTTTTTCAACTTTTTTGAGAGGTTCTGGTGGTGTAATCTCCGGTAGATTTGGGGGTGGCAAAGCCATTGGAACAGATTACGATAAATACTTTTATTATGTGATAATAGCACTAAAGATTTGACGTGTCAATTCTCAGCTCCTCAACCTAAATCCACCCACCCTGTCGATAAAGAGGAGTTTTTATCAAAAAGACTCTTTCCCTTAGAGCCAGAGGATCGGATAGAGGGCGTTGCGGGCATGGTCACGCGTTTTTCCGGAACAAGCTTCCACCGCCCACGGATTGATGTCCGTACACTGTCTTAGGAGAGCTTGGGCTTTTTGCGCTTCATTCGGCCTGATAAATCCTTCGTCAAGACTAGCTTGCGGTACAAAAACATAATAAAGAGGAGACCCGTCGTCCAGTCGGGGTGTATCGCGTTCTTGCGGGTTGGAGCCTTGACCTTTCATAGTGTAAAGTGGTTCTGTATTATAAAGTCTATGTCGGGACACAGCAAATGGAAAACCATCAAGATTAAAAAGGGCGCGGCCGATGCCAAGCGTGGAAAAGTGTTCACGGTGCATGCGCGGCTTATTGCGATGGCGGCGAAAGCTGGAGGAGATGCGAGCATGAATGCGTCTCTTCGAATGGCTTTGGAGAGAGCGCGGGCGGACAATGTACCCAACGCGAATATTGAACGAGCTGTCAAAAAAGGAACCGGCGAAGACAAAGAGGGCGTTTCCTACGAAGAAGCCACCTACGAAGCGTTCGGACCGGGCGGCAGCGCTTTTTTGATTGATACCATCACGGATAATAAAAATCGAGCGCTGACCAATGTGCGAACCATGCTCGGAAAAAACGGGGGAAATATGGCTTCCGCGGGCAGCGTTTCGTGGAAGTTTTCAAAGAAAGCTTTTTTGCTTGTCGACCCTAAAGGCAAAGCGGCTGATGCCGCAGTGGTAGAATTGACCTTAATCGATTGTGGAGCGGACGATCTTAAAAATGCCGATGAAGGGAAGTTTGAAGTCTATGCGGCGCCGGAAAAATTGGGCGAAGTGAAGAAGGCCGTGGAGGCGGCCGGTTTTAGAGTGGAAAAAGACGAGCTTGTGTGGCAAGCCAAAGAAGAACTTAAAATCACGGAGTTGGAAACGGCGCGAAAAATTGTTAATTTGGTGGATGTCCTCGACGAAGATGAGGACGTGGTTCGTGTCACAACGAATGTGGACTTTGAAGAATCCTTATTGGCCCAGTTGTGATAGCATGTCTTCTACGGTGGGCTCCTGTCCGTCTTTGTCCTGGAAGAAACGGATGGTTTTTTCGCGGGCGGAGTCGGGGTTTTGACGGTTGCGGAAATCTTCCAAGAGCATGTCCTCCCCTCCTTTATCGGGCTTGGGGATGCTCTTTTGCGGTTTGGAAACGAGGCCGGGGAAAAGACGGGTTTCTTCGGCAGGGGATTGGGGTACAGGTTGGCCAAGTTTAGGCAAAATGTAAGCGGCGATGTTTTCTTTCGCGTAGGCGAGCGCTTCTTCCATGGTTTTGTCGTGAATGCGGAAGCCGGCGGCTTTTTTATGTCCGCCTCCTTTCATGCTTTTTGCGATTTCGCTGACGTCGGCGAGGCTGCCCGGCGCACGGAAACTTCCGGAAACGTAACCGGGTTCTTTTTCCTTAAGCAACATGACCACTTCGGCACCGGGAGCATTGCTCATGAGCTCATCAATAATTCCTCCGCTGTCATCGGGGGTGGCTCCGGTATCCGCCAAATCTTTGAGAGTGATGGTCGAGTAAACAAGATGTAAGGCCGGCTCGTATTGAATTTTTGAAAGCACGCGTCCCCAGAGTTTGAGGGTGGCGAGGCTCTTCGTTTTGAAAATGTGTTTGATGATTTCTTGCTGGCGAGCTCCACGTTCAAGGAGGTCGGCGGCCACTTCAAAGGCTTCGGGACTGGTGTTGGAATGTTGAAAACTGCCGGTGTCCGTAATGATTCCCACGAGGAGAAGGGTGGCCACATCTTCATCAATGAGTTCTTCGTTCAGTTCTTTTTCAAAGTCGGTAATAATTGGTGTTACCATTTGCGTGGTGGCGGCAAAGTTGATTTCGAGGTAGTTGTGAGACCCGAATTTTCCGTTGGAAGCGTGGTGATCGATGTTGAGAACGGGAATGCGCGCGAAAAGATCTTTATGCTCTTCGTAAAGTTTTCCGAGTTGAACGAGGTCGCCGGTGTCCACCGTTACGATGAGATCAAAATTGGCGGTTTTGCCTTCCAAACGAATGTCCTCCGGAGAAAAATGTCCACTCTTGGGAGTGATAATAATGTTGATTTTTCCTTGCTCGACTTCGTATTTCAAATGCTCGACTTCCGCGTTTTCGGTGCTGAGCGAAATAATGAGATCTTTGGAAGGTGCGACGCTCGTTTGGATTTGGCTCACAAAAGGAAGGAATTTTAAATATTCCGGCATGGGATCGTAAGCCACCACCGTTACCTGTTTGCCCATTTTTCGAAGGACGGCCATGAGGGCGAGCGAACTCCCCACGCTATCTCCGTCCATCGGTGAAGAGGGCGCAATAAGGATATTTTTTGCGCTTCTCAGGAGGTCTTCCGCTTCTTGTCGATTGACGAGTGCCATAGGTTTTGCAATCTTGATATTATACAACTTTTACCTGTTCCTGGCAAGAGTCGCAGGCCGGAGACTGACAAAAGTGAAGCTCCCACTTTAGCGCTTACAGATAAGGAAAGC
>MFXB01000055.1:6212-6911 GCA_001787475.1 Candidatus Peregrinibacteria bacterium RIFCSPLOWO2_01_FULL_48_20 | reverse complement strand
GTTTTCCCACTGGCCGTAGGTCCGCAAATCACCACCAGCGGTTTTTCGCCCGTCTTCTTAATCTCGCGAAGAAACAGGGTGAGATGGTGGTAAAGATCGGTCATAGCCCCAATTTACTGCATATTGTGGTGCACTTGCCACTAAAAAGTGTAAATTGTGCGCATGTCGATGCCTTTTCCCTTCCCTGAATTCGTTCGTTCTTCTCTTTCTCCCCAAGAAAAGTGGCAAAAACTGATGTCCCGTCGAAACGAATGGAAGCTTTATCCTCGTAAATGTGATGCGAGCGGAGAGTTGATATTGAGCGCGTACGATTCCGATGTCCCCTTCCCCGTCTACAACAATTCCTACTGGTGGGGAGATGCTTGGGATGCCACCGACTACGGAAGAGAGTTTGACTTTAATCGACCTTTTTTTGAGCAATTTTACGAGCTGATGTGCGTTGTGCCGCGAGAAGGAACTTCCATATTCAACTCGATAAACTGCGACTACAACAGCCATATTCGTGAATCCAAAAACTGTTATCTCAATTCTTTGATTGCTCGTTGTGAGGACCTTCTTTACTGCTATTGGATGGTGAACAGCCGCGACACGCTCGATTCCATGCAAGCCAATGACAGCACCCTTGCCTATGAATGTTCCTTTGTGAACAACGCTTATCACTGTGTGATGTTGGAAGAATCCAATAACTGTAGCGATTGC
>MFXB01000055.1:5447-6167 GCA_001787475.1 Candidatus Peregrinibacteria bacterium RIFCSPLOWO2_01_FULL_48_20 | reverse complement strand
ACTAATTTAAGCAATAAAAGTTATCATCTTTTCAATAAGCCTTGCACCAAAGAAGAATTTGATGAGGCTTTGGCGGACGTTTTGAATGGTTCTTGGAAAAGTTGGACAAAGGCTCGGGAGCAGTATTCCGAGATCAAACAAAAGGCCGTCCACCGAGCGGTGCATAGTGTGAACTGTGAAAATTCAACCGGGGATCATATTTATAATTGCAAAAATTGTTCGTATTGTTTTGATTCCTACGGCAGTGAAGATTGCATCGACACCATTTCCAGCGCAGACAGTAAAAATATTGATTCCTCTTACTCCGCCGGATGGCAAGCTTGCGAGTTGGTTTATTTTTCCGTGGTATCTCGGGGCTGCCAAGATATTGCGTTTTGCTCGTACTCTTGGTTCTCCAATAAAATACGTTATTGCGACAGTTGTGTTTCGAGTGAAGAATCCTTCGGCTGCATCGGCCTGCGGCGAAAAAAGAACTGTATCTTAAATAAACAATATTCAAAAGAAGAGTATGAAGCTTTGTATAAACGTATCCGAGAGCACATGCAAAAAACCGGAGAATGGGGCGAGTTTTTCCCGAACAAATATTCTCCCTTCGCCTATAATGAAACGTCCGCTCAAGATTTTTTCCCCCTAACTCAAGAAGAAGCATTGGCAAAAGATTGGCGATGGAAAGCGGTGGACTTGAAAGAGTATCAAGCACCCACTCTTTCCGAGCTTCCC
>MFXB01000055.1:0-5394 GCA_001787475.1 Candidatus Peregrinibacteria bacterium RIFCSPLOWO2_01_FULL_48_20 | reverse complement strand
AAACAAGAGTTGGATTTTTATCGCAGGATGAAACTTCCCCTTCCTCGTCTTTGTCCCGAAGAAAGGCATAAACAGCGTTCAAGTACCCGAAATCCCTTCCAACTTTGGGAAAGAACGTGTTCAAAAACAGGAAAACCCGTTTCGACCAGTTATGCTCCTCAGCAACCGGAAAAAATAGTGAGCGAAGAAGCGTTTTTGGAGGAGATGGATTAAGTCCGAGGAGGATCAACAGGTGCTTCCAAGAGAAGCACTGAGCTGCTTTGTCTTTCCGCTGCTTCACGGACTTGCCCGTAGAGTTCTTCAAAAGTCAGACTCTCATCCAAAAGGGTATTGGGATCTTTTTCGAGTTCGGGAAACGCTCCAAATAAAGTGTCGGCGTGCACCGCTAACAGTGGAGGGTTTCCTCTGAACGCACTTACGCTGACAGCCACCGAATCGCGAAAAGGACGTATGACGACGGCTCTTACAAGGAGAACATAGCCTTTCTTTCCCACGGAAACGATTTCAGGTACCACTTTATACCGATTTACATGGCCGAAGGGATCTTGAATCCAAGGTTTCGGCCGTGGAAGGTCATTTCTAAATTTCATTTCAAACGGACTGTAGATTCGCGCCCCATCCGAGTGGTCGGTTTGAACGGAAAGTTTACGATCGTGATGGTGAGCATTTCTTCGATGCATATGACGGCGGGTCGGATCGCTAAGCTCCATCATCGTCGTGGAAAATTGTCTGCCCAAAAGTATGGGGATCTTAGATCCATTGAGGTCTTCAAATCTCGGTTGAATGAGAAAAAGCGGATGATTCGACGGAACGGGCGTAAGTATTTCCAGGCGACCGTCTCGTGATTCGCGAATTTTCATAAAAGCTAAGACCTAAAAGACCTAAGTCTTACCTCTTTTGGGTGTTTTGTCAATTAGTAGTGGACAATCCTTGGCAAACTTGTATAATGACACTCTAAAACTGATGCAATGGAAATTCTAAAAACCCCTAGTTACCAAGAACTTTCTTTAAAGGCAGCACTTGCCGCGGCGATTATAGGCGTGGCAACAAACTGTAGACATGATTCTCTGATAGCCTATGAAGTACCTGTGGAAGACTCCGCAGCCGACAGTGCAGACACAGGGTTAACGGACAGCGGCGAAGATGATACAGGAGATTCAAATGATTCGAATGATTCCGACACACAAAGTACTATTGATACACAAGACTCTTCGACCGATTGTTTCGAAGAAATAGGGCTTAGAGGACTCGACTCACTGGAAAATCCCAGTACCTTAATTGGCGGATACAGTACATTACCGGGAGCAGCTCAGAATCTTCGTTTTGTCCTTAGTGAAGGCTGTGCTTACGATGAATCTGTTACGCCAGAGCTAACCTGTAATGGAGTGGTACTCATGGTTCAAGATTCGATCTATACCAATCAAGAGTGTATTGCTCAGTTTGCCTCTTACGCGAGAGCTTTTTCATTCTATCAGTGTAGCAACAGTGACTGGAATACCGACCGTCAGGAAGCAAGCATCATGTATGAAGAGAGTAAAGGTACCTTAACCTTGGGCGCAAGTAATCCTTATCCAAAAGGCATCTCAGGTTTTGGATTCTCTCTTTTGGTTGAGCAAGAAGGTGAGCCCAAAACGGTAACTCTCGTTTCAGGTTCAGATTCCGGAACAATTGCCTGCTCGTACGAAGCCCTAGGGGAGAAAAACCCATACGGTATCAACTACTAGCACGCCATCCCCACCGCTTCAGGCATGTAGGCCTTCAAAATTCCGTCGAGGAAGTTCCAGAGTACCTGGGCTCCTTTTTGGCTGGCCATGCGGAGTTCTTCTTTTTGAGCGTCGCTCAGGTCAGCGGCTTCAATCATGTCCCACCAAACGTTGGCATGCTTCACGTCCATGATTCCATGAACGCGGAAGAATTCGATTCCTTCGGTAACGCCATAGTTCTTTTCGAGACCCTCAATTTTCTTGGCGGCAATCGCCGGGATTTGGCTTTCGTAAGCGGCCAAAGCGGCAGCCCCCACTAAGTAAGATTTTGAGCAAAGTTCCTTAAAGGATTCAATCGCAGCAGCCGTTTCGGGCAGCATTTCGGAATTCTTCATGTCTTCGCGAGTCGCCCCAATGGCTTCTCCAAATTGCAGCCAGAGTTCGCGGTGGTTCATGCTGCCCCCGGTTTCATCGTTGAAATTGTCTAGGATGTGCGCGCGCACACTTTCATCATCACAGCTCATGAGCATAGCGCTGAGGAAGTTCGGGAAATTGCGTTCGAGGTGATAGTACTGTTCGGCGTATTTTTTCATCACCTCAATCGGAAGCGTTCCCATGGACCATGCTTGATAAAACGGGTGCTTTAAAAGATGCTTTTCGTCGATAAGGGCGAGAAGGTCTTGCGTGAGCATGGGGAAAGGTGGTTAATGCTTTATCTATTTATCATAAGGCCTGATGACGTGCAAAGGGAAAGCAGTGTTGACGTACTAAAAAGTAATGTAAAATTCACCCCCGGGGGTGAATTGAAATATATCTTTACATTTTGCCAAGCTGGTCGTAAGTCAAATGAGGGATTGGTGAATCCTGCTCTTTACAAGCTCGACTTTTCCTTATAGAATCCGCCTGCGTTCGAAGACAGTGGGCAATTGGGACAGGAGCAGATTGGGCTCCGCCCAAGAGAAGACCTACCGAGATCTGCAGGCTTGCTCGATTGAATCGACAGAGCCTCAATCTGTACTCAACGCAAGTTGAGAGCTTTGGTCGACTCAGCTTCTAATCAGACTTCAGGTCAACAACATCAATTATGGCAACAACCAGACAACAGAAAGAAGAAACGCTCCTGGAGCTCAAGGAAAAGTTCGCCAAGGCCAAGTCGGTAACTTTCGGACAATACTCCGGAATGACTGTGGCTCAGCTCTCCGGAATGCGCCGAAAAATGCGCGACAGCGGAGTGGAATTTAAAGTTGCAAAGAAAACGCTCTTTAAATTGGCCGCCAAGGAACAAGGCCTTGAGATTCCGGACGATATCATTACGGGAACCGTGGGCGCCGCCTTCTCTTATGAAGACAGCGTGGCCGGTCCTCGAATCATCAAAAAGATGGGCAAGGAAGTGGAGGCTTTGAAACTCATGGGAGGAATTATGGAAGGACAGGTACTTTCCATTTCTCAAATGAAAGAAATCGCCGACCTTCCGTCCAAAGAAGAGCTTTTGGCCAAATTTGTCGGCCTCCTGCGAGCTCCTCTTCAGAATTTTTATGGAGTACTTCGATCTCCGCTCGCGAGCTTTTTGCGAGGTGTACAAGCGTACGCAGAAAAGAAGCCAGCTTAACATTTTAACTTTTTTTAAATTATGTCAGACGACGTAACAGTAGAGCTCTCCAAGGAGGGAAAGACCCTTATTGAAGCTCTCGAAAAACTCAACATTGTTGAACTCAACAACGTTGTAAAATTCATGGAACAAGAATACGGAATTTCCGCCGCTCCCGTGGCCGTTGCCGCTGCAGGGGGAGGAGCAACTGCGGCTGACGCCGCAGTGGAAGAAAAGAGTTCTTTCACCGTTAAATTGACCGATTCCGGTGCTCAAAAGATCGGCGTGATCAAAGCGGTTCGCGAACTCACTGGTCTTGGTCTCAAGGAGGCTAAGGACGTCGTGGATGCCAACGGCGTTGTGATGGAAAACGCTCCCAAGGACAAGGCTGACGAAGCCAAGAAGGCTTTGGAAGCTGCCGGAGCCAAAGTGGAACTTCAATAATCTGCACGTGCAGACTCTAAAAGGCCCTAGCTCACCTTCGGTGAGTGGGGGTCTTTTCAGTTGTTTGGAGTGACGAGTTGTGTTATAATTATACGAATCGTCATTTTTAAACAAAAAGAAATATGGCAGTAGAACATTCAAATACTCCGGAAGTTAAAAAAACTTCGGAAGTGGAAGTCGCCAAGGAATCAAAGCCCTATGTCCCAATGAAGGAGAGAGCGGAGACCGGTATGGGTGATGTGAAATTAGCTGAGCGCGAAGAAGAAAAATCGGCAGAAAAAGCATTGCTCACCGAGTTGATGAAAGATATGGACCCAAGCCAAAGACTTCAATATGTGGAAAAGCGTACTCAAACCTTACAAAATGGCCTCAAACCTGTAAGCGGCGACGGCAGAGAATTGCGTAAAGCCGAACAAACCGCTGAAAGAGAAGCACTACTTGGTTATGTGGATGTAAGGCTTCTAGATATTGCGGAGAATCTTATTGGAGACCACGCCGCCGAGAAGGCTCAGCTTGAGGCAATAAAGACTTCACTCGAAAGATAGTCAAACATTGATCTCCAGGTGATTTTCTGGTATACTTATTTGATAAATAAAAACAAAGGTATGGCAGACGTGCAAAATTCAGCGCCGGGAGGAGATTCCAAAAATGTGTTTACCGAACTTTTCGGCAAAGACACTTCACAAAAAGACTCCGGACTGATGAGTACCGTGGCGCAGCAACAGGAAAAAAAGGGCGGCGGATTTTTTGACTCCAAACCCAAAATGGATGAGGTTGCGAAAATTAAAGCGTCCGCCAAGCACGCCAGCCAGCCGGGAGCCACTTTCTTGAAAGCGTCCGTACTTTTGCTCGCTTTGACCGTAGCCGGATTTTTGAGCCAGAACGTGAGTATGTTCTCTTATTTGGGAACCAATCCCGCTTTGCGCGTGGAGCAAGCCGCACAGCAACTCGAAGAAAGCATTGCTGAAATCCGAGTTCAAAAGCATTTGGCCGCCGCGCTGCTTCTCGATCAATATTCCGGACTTGCGGACGAGTATTTGTACAATTTGGAACAGTCCGAGTCGGATTACAGTTCCGAGAACAAACAAGCCGAATACGCCGCCGAGGCGGAGGCTCTTCGTCCGCAGCTGATTACTTTGCTCTTTCAAATTCAAGAATACCTTGCCGACGAGATCCCCAATGAAGCAATGGAAATCGCCAAAACCGTGATTGATGAACTGACGACGGGATTGCATGCCAAAAGCGGAAGCGTGGACGAACAAACGTTGCTCCAAGACATTCAAGATTTGGAAACGACCAAAACTTTGATGCAAAGCAAGAATTTTAAGACTTCAATCGCCGCGATCGAGCTGGAGGAAGTCACGGATGAAGAACTGGCCGATGTTTATATGGATTTCAGCACGATCAATTCGAGCCTGGCGGCTCTGATCAGCACCATCAAAGAGACCCGCAAACCGTGGTCCGAGATTCTGGATGAAATTGAGCTGCTCACCAAAACGGTGGATCCTCTTTTCAATACGGAATTCCCCGGTAATCTGAAATTGGATGAGGTTCGCCTCAACGCCGACGGGTCCGTTTCCATTGCCGGAAGTACCGAAACGGACGACACCAAGAACTTCACTTTGGTTTCGAACCTTATCGATACTTACGAAGAATCTG
>MFXB01000054.1 GCA_001787475.1 Candidatus Peregrinibacteria bacterium RIFCSPLOWO2_01_FULL_48_20 | reverse complement strand
CCGGCGTTAGAATAATAAAAGTAACGAATAAAAGAAAGAAACGCAGAGATGATTCCGGCAAAAACGCTCAGTTGGATCAAGTCTTTCCAAATTGTTTTTTTGG
The DNA here is from genome assembly GCA_001787475.1 of Candidatus Peregrinibacteria bacterium RIFCSPLOWO2_01_FULL_48_20. Taxonomy (GTDB): domain Bacteria; phylum Patescibacteriota; class Gracilibacteria; order UBA1369; family 2-02-FULL-48-14; genus 2-02-FULL-48-14. Next base: position 7,834 of record MFXB01000054.1, on the reverse strand, counting down.
GATCGCGCGGCTTGAGTTCCATGATGCCTTTTTCAGGGGTATCCGTACCCAGAGCGAGCGCGGGCAAAGCATCCGTGAGCAGGTTGATCCAAAGCAGTTGGAGCGCCGTGTAGGGAAGAGGTAAGCCCAAGAAAAAAATTGTGCTGACGAGAAGGATTTCATCAAAATTGGCACTGAGTAAAAAGCGTATCGATTTTTTAATGTTGCGGTAAATGCTTCGGCCGCTTTCTATCGCTGAAACAATGGTTGCGAAGTTGTCGTCCACCAAAATCATTTCACTGGCTTCTTTTGAAACATCCGTTCCCGTGATGCCCATGGCGATGCCGATGTCCGCACTTTTTAGCGCGGGCGCATCGTTTACACCGTCGCCGGTCATAGCCACAATATGTCCTTTGCTTTGCAAAGCGTTGAGAATTTTAACCTTATGATGAGGGCTGACGCGCGCATAAATGCGTATTTTTTCCACTTTTTTGAGTAGTTCTTCATCGCCCATTTTTTCCAGTTCCGCGCCGGTTAAAATTTGGTCTCCGCCTTTAAACAGCCCGATTGCTTTCCCAATCGCTTCCGCCGTGAGGGCGTGATCGCCTGTGATCATGACGACTTCAATATGCGCTTTTCGGCAGCTGGTAATGGCCTCTTTCACTTCCGGACGCGGAGGGTCCATCATGGCCGCCAGTCCGAGAAAAATTAAATTTTCTTCTTTAAACTTACCCGATTTTTTATAAGCGAAGCCCAGAACGCGGTACGCTTTTTTTGCCAATCCATTCACTTCCAGCAGCACTTCCCGTTTTTTTGCCGCCGTCAGTTTTTGGATTTTTCCGTGAATTTGTATGGAATCGCATACCTCGAGCAAAGCGTCCGGCGCGCCTTTGGTGAATTGCAGTGCCCCGTTTTTTGTGGACATTCGTTTGCGGTCTGAATCGAAAATCAATTCGTCTTTGCGAGGCAATTCTTTTTCCAAAGTCAGCACGTTGTAACCCGCTTTTTCGGCGAGCGTCAGGAGCGCACCTTCTGTGGGATCGCCGGAAACCGACCAAGCTTCTTTGCTTTGAATCAACATGGAATTGTTGCAAAGGGCGCCCGCTTTGATGAGCAGTTCCATTTCGGGTCCGGTCACTTTCACGTTTTCACTCGGTTCGTAACCGATTCCTTTTATTTTGATTTGTTTCCCATTCACAACCACCACTTGCACCGTCATTTCGTTTTGCGTCAAAGTGCCGGTTTTATCGGTGCAAATAACGCTGGTGGAACCGAGCGTTTCCGCCGCGGAAAGTTTTCGCATGATTGCATTTTGTTTCGCGATTTTTTGCACGCCGAGCGCCAGCGTGAGGGTAATGATGGCTGGAAGCCCTTCCGGAATGGCGCTCACCGCAAGACTCAAGGTCAACACAAAAAGCTCGGCCAGTTCACGCCCCGTAATCCAAGCCACGAAAAGTAAAACCGCCGAAAGGCCAAGTACGATAACGGCAAGTACGCGGCTCAGTGAATTCAGTTGCTTTTGAAGCGGCGCCGGATCGTCCTTTTCCGTTTGGACCAAGTGTGCGATGCGGCCAAATTCCGTTTTCATGCCCGTGGCCGTGACCAGAGCAAGACCATGTCCTTTGCTCACCACCGTACCCAAAAAAACCATGTTCCTCATGTCTCCGAGGCTCTCCACATTTTCAATAAGGCCCGTTGTTTTAGGGATGGGCTGGCTTTCACCCGTTAAGCTGGCTTCCAAAGTGCTGAGTTCCACCGCTTTTAAAAGCCTTGCATCGGCGGCCACTTGCATTCCTTCTTCCAAAACCAAGATGTCTCCCGGAACAAGTTCACCGGCACTGATTTTTTGGGTTTGTCCTTCGCGAATAACCGTGGCAAAAGAGGCCGCCAGTTTTTTTAAGGCTTCCACCGCTTTCTCGGCACGAAACTCTTGAGTGAATCCGATCATCGCATTGATCACAATAATGGCTCCAATGGCATATGCGTCCACCGTTTCTCTCAAAATTACGCTCACGATGAGTGCAAGAATCAAAATGAGCACCATCACATTCGTGAATTGGCGCAGTAAAATTTCATACATGTGCACTTTTCCCACCGTTTGAATGACGTTGAGTCCGTGACGTCGTTGCCGTTCTCGGACTTCTTTTGTGGAAAGACCGTGAGGACTTGAATCCCATTTTTTGAAAAGGAGTCGCTCCGCGACGGTCTTTCGGTAGCTCACCTGCGGTGAGTGAAGGTCTTTGTTCATGGCGATGGTTTTTTACAGTGGGCGAGCCGCCATTTTTTAATTTCGGCATGATCGCCAGAAAGCAAGACGGCGGGAACGTTCTTTTCTTTATATACTTCGGGTTTGGTGTAGTGCGGGTACTCGAGCATTCGGTCCAAGGACGCACTGAACGATTCTTCTTCCGGACTTTCTTCCGCGCCCAGCACGCCGGGAATCAAGCGGCTCACCGTATCCATGATCACAAGGGCTCCGAGTTCTCCGCCGGTCAGCACATAGTCGCCGATGGAAATTTCTTCATCCACCAGTTCGTCAATCACGCGTTGATCGATTCCTTCGTAACGCCCGCAGAGCAAAATCATTCCCTTGAGTTTGGCAAGTTTTTCCACTTTTTCTTGATTCAAACGCTTTCCGGCCGGGCTCAAGTAAATCACCGGACCTTTGTTTTTGCGCTTTACCGCCTTGATGGCATCGAAGAGCGGTTGGCATGCCATCACCATTCCACTGCCGCCTCCGTAAGGCGTGTCATCCACCTTTTTATGCTTATCTTTGCTGTAATCACGAATGTTGTGCACATTCACGGCGATTTTTTTCTTTGTTACCGCGCGCTTCAAAATGGAGTCCTCAAAATAGGGAAGGACAAGGGAAGGAAATAAAGTAAGGATGTCGAAGCGCATGAGAAACTAATCTTAGCTTCCATTTTACTGTATAATTCCTCCTCAACCAATCTTTTCCGTCGTACACTGGCTTTTCTTCGCGGTTTGAGGCAGAATATCCTCTTATTTTCTATTTTTCATGGTTGTACAGATTTCTAAAAATCACTTAATCCCTCATAGGTTCGCGGATTCCGGTGGACCTGATTTTGATCCAGTTCATGTGAACCTTGGTAAAATTGTAAGAAGTCTCGAAACCGGGGTTTTCTTGTTTAGAGATGGCATTTGGCAGATTGCGGGGCTGGGAATTGCTTCAGCGATTAGAAGGGAGGTGGCAGCCACTCTTTATGAGAGAGGATCCAGTAGAAGTCCCTACAATGTTGGGGATCTTTTTTTGGCGGGTGCTTTTCTTGATCAGGTTGCTCGTGATGAGGACGAGGCTCCTCGTGCTCTTATTCGTTTAAACTATCCTGATTCCGATGGAGATGGGGAGGAATATGCGGATTTGGCGGTGGAATTTGAAATAACGCCGGATCAAGAGCCCAGGATTGTTCGAAGTACTTTGTATTATCCTTACGGTAGCCCCAAGCAGCAAGACTAACGCTTGCTGAATTGAGGAGCACGGCGGGCTTTGTGCAAGCCGAACTTTTTGCGTTCTTTAATGCGGCTGTCGCGGGTGAGGTAGCCTTCCGGTTTTAAAGTAGCGCGGAGCCCGGCATCCACTTCGAGAAGAGCTTTGGAAATTCCATGACGGAGCGCATCGGCCTGGCCTTGGATTCCACCTCCTCCCACTTTGGCGGAGATATCAAACTGCCCTTCGTTTTTTGTGAGGATGAGAGGAGCCATGAAGACGTTCACCATTTCATCGGTGCTGAAGTACTCTTTAGCGTCTTTTCCGTTTACAACAATACGTCCCGTTCCTTTGTAAAGACGTACACGAGCCGTGGCTCTCTTACGCTTTCCATTGGCGTAGAAGTAAGTTCCGCTAAAAGTCATTGCATCGGTCATAAGTATTATTTTAAGGAGAGGGGACTAAGAGTTTGAGATCCGTGAGGGTGCGCTTCCCCGGCGTAAACGTGCAGTTTAGCCAAAACGAACTTGCGAAGACGATTGTGAGGAACCATTCCGGAGACGGCCATTTCAATCATCCGTTCGGGGTGTTCGGCACGCATTTTTTCAGGAGTCTTTCGACGAACCGCTCCCGGAAATCCGGTGTGATGGATGTATTCTTTTTTCAACTCTTTTGCTCCGGTCAAAACCACTTTCTCGGCGTTGATCACTACGACATGGTCTCCCGAGTTCACGGAAGGATGCCAGTTGGGCTTATGCTTTCCACGAAGCACCGTGGCCAAACGCGTTGCAATTTGTCCGAGCACCTTGCCTTCGGCATCTATCAGGTACCATTTTTCTTCTTTTTTGGTATCCGCCAGGTGGGGATGAGTTGTTTTTTGAATGAGTTTCATAATTATTCGACTAATTGAATAGAAACCACTTCAGCGGCATCTCCGCTGCGGAAACCGAGTTTTACAATGCGAGTGTAACCACCGGTTCGGCTCTTGTAGCGTTCCTTCAAAACTTCGAGAAGTTTTTTGGAAGCATTGGGGTCCATTACCACTTGGCCGATTTGACGAATTGCGTTGCGCGTATCCTTGGTTTTTGCCTTCGTAATCAAGTCTTCAACGATAGGACGGACTCGCTTTGCACGACCCGCGGTGGTCTTCACTTTTTCGTAAAGAATGACCGAGGTTGCCATGTTGCGAAGCAGCAGAGCGGCGTGATCGCGCTGCATGTTCATTTTGTTGTTTTTTCGTTGGTGTCTCATAGATTGATAATCTGAGTGGGTGACTTAGTATAGACGGCTGCGCCGCTTTTTAAAAGCGCTTTCGTTTCACTTCAGCGTGCTAATCCTCTTGGGAAAGGGCAAATCCACGCTTTTCAAGAGCGTCGGCAACTTCCGTAAGCGCTTTCTTTCCGAACCCGCGAAGGTTGGCCAGTTTAGCTTCGGAGCATTTCGTGAGCTCTTCAATCGAACCGATTCCTCCATTGATGAGCGCGTTGAGCGTTCGGGGAGAGAGTCCCAAAATTTCGATGGGAGTGTAGGATTGTTGAGAAGGTTTGCTGCTTTCTTCTTCTGCTTTCGCTTTGGCGGCGATCTTTTCGAAATCACTCATAAATTCAGGTTCCACAGGTTCTTGGTTGCGGTTGAAAATGTTGAAGTACGATTCCAAAACGCTTCCGGCAAATTTTACTGCATCTTCTGGGGTGATGGATCCGTTGGTCTTCACTTCCAGAAGTAATTTGTCGAGATCGGTTCGTTGTCCGATGCGGGTGGCTTCCACCGTGTAGTGGATGCGACGAAGAGGGGAGAAAACGGCATCGATTTCAATCATTTCAGCATCCCCGCCTCGGCTTTCACCAATCAAAGCGGGTCTGTAACCCACTCCTTTTTCAAGGCGAAGTTCCATATCCAAAGAGCCACCTTTGTCCAAAGTGGTGAGGTAAAGATCCGAATTGTGAATGGTGACTCCGGAAGGCAAATCGATGTCTCCGGCGGTTACCACACCCGGCTTCTTCACTTTCACGCTCACCATTCGAGTTTCGCTTCCGTCCATACTCACCGCCAATTGCTTGAGGTTGAGCATGATGTCGAGAATGCTGTCTTTCACTCCTTTCAGAACTGTGTATTCGTGAGTCATTCCTTTAATTTTGATTCCGGTCACTGCAGCTCCTGGAAGAGAAGAAAGCATCGTACGGCGAAGACCGTTTCCGAGCGTCGTTCCATACCCCTGAGGCAGAGGACTCAAGGTGAACGTCGAGTGGAAGTCTTCCAATTTGTGCTCAGACATTTTGGGAAGACCGATTTCTTCTTGGATAATATGCATATCGGCGACGGTTAGGAATTATTTGGAGTAGTACTCAACAATAAGCTGAGTTTCAATGAGTTGATCGAGATCCTTGTCCTCGGGCAATGCAGATACTTCGGTTTTGAGCATCTTTTGATCGGCTTTGAGCCAGCGGGCGTGGTCAAAAGCCTTGTCTTCTTTTACCAGTGTGTAAAGAGGGCTCTCCTTGAGACGGCTTCTTACTTCGATGGCGTCGCCTTCTCGAACTTGGATCGAAGGAATCGTAACACGTTTCCCATTGAGGGTAAAATGTCCGTGGTTCACCATTTGGCGAGCTTGGAAACGAGTCTTGGCGAATCCGCTGCGGTAAACCGCGTTATCAAGACGGCGTTCAATCATTTTGAGCATTTCCGTACCGGTGGCTCCTTTTTGGGAAGCGGCTTTCAAGTAGTAGTTGCGGAGTTGTCTCTCCGTGAGCCCGTACATAAGGCGTAGCTTTTGCTTTTCCAAAAGCTGCTTCTTATATTCGGAAGCTTTTCCCGTTCGGCTGGCACCGTGCATTCCCGGAGCGTTGGGCCTTTTTTCCAGCAGTTTGGTCATCTTTGCCGTTCCGAAGATATCAACTCCGAATCGTCTGACTAATCGTCCTTTGGGTCCTGTGTAACGTGACATTGTGAGAGTAAAAAGTTAGTTATTAGACTCGTCTGGTTCGAGGCTGTCTGCATCCGTTGTGGGGAACGGGAGTCTTATCAGTAATGCTGAGGATGGTGATACCTTGGGCAATGAGTCCACGGAGCGCTTGTTCGCGACCGTGACCCACACCTTTTACCACAATGTCGCCTTTTTCGAATCCGTAAACCTTGGCTTTCTCGGCAGCGTTTTCAGCAGCCATTTGGGCGGCGAAAGGCGTTGCTTTCTTGGAACCTTTGAATCCGCATGATCCGGAAGTGGCCCAAGCGAGTACTTGTCCTTCGGGATCCGTGATTGTAATAATGGTGTTGTTGAAACCGGCGTTCACATAAATAATTCCGGTCGCCACCGTCTTTTTTTTGCTTCGGCGCACGGCTTTTTTAGCTTCGCTCGACTCCGTCGAGAGTTCCACAGCAGCAGCATCTGGAGCGGCTGCTTCGGTTGCGGATTCTTGAGTTTTTACGTCGTCGTCTGACATAGTCGGTGAGTTAAGTCTTGGTGTCGGCCTTACGCCCGCTTCCCATCGTCACGCGTCGTCCACGTTTGGTGCGAGCGTTGGTTTTGGTGCGTTGTCCACGGACGGGAAGACGTTTCTTGTGGCGGTATCCTTTGTAGGAACCGATGTCCTGAAGACGCTTCACATCCATTTGGATTTTTCTTCGCAAATCTCCTTCCGTTCGGATTTTGGTAAGAGCATCACGGAGTTTGGCCAAATCTTCTTCCGAAAGATCTTTCACTTTTTTCTCCAGGCTGATGTTGAGTTCGTTCAAAATACTTCGAGACAAGCTGCGTCCGATTCCATGAATGTAGGTAAGACCTACTTCAGCACGTTTTTCCATCGGCAGTTGAACTCCACAGAGACGAACCATAATAAGAAAAGAAATTAAGTGCTAACCCTGACGTTGCTTGTGTTTCGGATTCTCACAAATGACGCGTACCACCCCCTTGCGGCGGATTTTTCGACACTTGTCACAGATGACTTTTACAGAGGATCGAACTTTCATTGTTGGGTTGGGGTTTCAGTGGGGGCAGGCTCAGCTGCGTCTAACGGTGCAGTTGGAGCATCGGGGACAGAAGTCGCAAGATGTTCAGGCAGAGCTTGTCCCTTTTTATGGCGGAAAATAATGCGCCCCTTGTATAAGTCGTAGGGCGTCAGCTCAACGGTGACCGCATCTCCCGGTATGATTCGGATGTAATTGATCCGCATCTTTCCTGAAAGGTGGCAAAGCACTTCGTGGTCCGTTGGGTAGGCAGGGTCATCCAGTTTAACTCGGAACGTCGCGTTAGGTAGACACTCAGCGACAATTCCTTTAACTTGGATGACTTGTTTTGTCATGCTTTTTTATGATTAGATCAGTATCACTTTTGACCTGATCTGAAGGTAAAAGCAGAGGGATTCTACACGTCAAAGTAGACAAACGCAAGGGGAATTTTACGTTTGCTTA
>MFXB01000053.1 GCA_001787475.1 Candidatus Peregrinibacteria bacterium RIFCSPLOWO2_01_FULL_48_20 | reverse complement strand
TTCCAGCAGTCCTTCCAGACGTAAGTGGAGGAATCGTCACCACTTGGTGGATCCGCGAACGGGCGAGCCGGCCGTCGGGATGCTCGCCGTTTACACGCAATCTTCTTCCGCGCTTTTGGCGGATGTGTATTCGACGGCACTGTTTGTGCTCGGCTACGAAGAAGCTCAAAAGTTATTGCCGACCTTGCCGGTGGAGGCGATGCTCGTGAGCCCGGAAGGGAGAATTTTTAGAAGCCCGAATTTTCAAGGAGTTTTGTTTGAAGAGTAAAACGCCTGGTGGAGCTGACGAGAGTTGAACTCGCATCCTCTGGCTGTCAAGACTAGATGCTTTAACCGATTAAGCTACAGCCCCACGCACCAGGCGTAGGGAAATTTTATCAGTAAACGAAAAAACCCTGCAAGTATTGCAAGGTTTTCGTGACAACCAGAAGGACTGTAACTTAACAGCGCCTAGTCTTACATTTCAATCTTATCAGAACGCTATAAAAAATTCAAGGGCATAAAGCCTTTCAGCCAGAAAAAACCTGCTGTCGGAGCTCTGACAACACCCACTTGCACCGTCGGCTAGAGTACCACGATTAGACGATGAGGAGGAATGGAAAGAGGCTGCATAAAAACAGAAGATAGATCCAAAGTTTATTTTTGAACAAATAGTGAGGGCGAATGGCAAGTGCAGGGTTTTTTACAAAAAGCGTGCTGGTGTAAAAAAGGAGGGCGAGGATGGCCAAAAGAAAATAGGGCGACCATCCTTCCAGGAAAAGTTCATGAAAAGCTGCGAGAATAAGCATATAGGCGAGCGCTCGAATGCCGTAGCAAACACGGCGTGTGTAAAATTTGAGAACCGGCTTGTGAGCGATGGCTTTTCCAGCACCAAGCAACTTGATATCACTGCGGCGTTTGTGCGTGAGAAAAAGTAAAACAAAGGCAAAGATAAAAACAAAATATGGAAGTTCGAAGCGGGTTGGAAGGGTGAGAAGTCCGGCCAGCGTTCGAAGAGTAAAGTTGATTCCAATAATAAAAATATCTACGAGGGGAAGATTTTTTAGCCCGAAGGAATACGCCAGCGTGAGCACGAAATAGACGAGTACGGCAAAGGAGTAAAGCCCTTCGATGCGAAACGCAGTGATGAGGGTGAACATAGCTAAAAAGCTTGCCACAATGAGAGCGGCTTTGCTGGAAATTTTTCCGCTTGCGAGTGGGCGATTTTTCTTCACGGGATGAAGACGATCTTTCCCGCGATCTAGCCAATCGTTTGCAATGTATGTGAGGGAAGAAACGTTGCAGAGTCCAAAAAATGCGAGCAGAAGCAACGGCCAGGGTTGGATGGTTTCAGGTGCAAATAGGAGCGGTGCAAAGACCAAAAAATTCTTGTACCACTGTTCAATACGAAGTAGTTTCCGGTAAGAATTGAGGGTTTTCTTCATCGTTTAAAACTGTTTCTTAAAAACAACAGAAAGCGCTTTGGGGAGTACTTCAATAGAGATCACCTTGCTGCGGTGAACGTCTCCGTCCACTTCGAACTTCAGTTCTTTTTTGCTTTTAATAACCACCGATTTGCTCGTGAAACTTTGAACCCATCCTCGTGAGGTGAGGACCAGAGTGTTCAAAAGACCATCGTTGGGCCGGATGGACGTGAGGGGAACGGGAAGAAGGTTGAATACCATAATGGTTTTGGCTAAGACTTGAGCTCGCACTTTGTCGAAAGTGAGCTTGTAGGGTTTGCTGCGGTAAAATAAAAAAGTTTTTATGAAAGTCCAAAAGTAAGCGAGAAATCCCAGTCGGCGTTTGAGGGTTCGTGGGGTTTCTTGCATGAGAAAAGTATCGTAGCCACGCCCCACGGCGATGAGTCCATAGTAATGTTTGTTCACCCTCATAACATCGAGGGATTGAGGTTTTTCGGTGAGACCCAGTGTGAGAGCGCGGCGAGGTTGCAAGAGGGGAATGCTCAAGGCTCGCGCCAGCAAATTTCCGCTTCCTTGGGGAAGAACGACGAGAGGCATTTTTACCTTGTGTTCCACCATGAACTTCACCACTTCCGCCACAGTACCATCGCCGCCGGAAACGACAACTCGGTCGTATGTGGAAGTAAATAATGGTTCCAAATTTTGCTGAAGTTTTGTGTCGTACCAAGTCCAATCAAAATCATGTTTGCTTAAAGTTTCTTGAATAAGCGCCGGTACATCGCGCCATTTTTTGCTGCCCGAAACGGGGTTGTAGATGACTAGTGCGTGCTTCATGGTCGGAGAAGTAATAGTGAGAGGAGGTCGTCGGCTCTGTGTGCCCAGGAAATCCACCAGGGGTCCTTGGTCCCGGTTTTGCTCTTCACTTGAATGAACTTCGCGCCAATCTTTCTGGCAAAACGCCCATCGGTCCAAAATAAATCTCCAATTACCAGCAGTGGAGTTTTGATCGGGGCTTTAATTAAATTTAGAATTTTCGGGTCGGGTTTTCGGAGCTTCGTTTTGAGGTAAGGGATGCCGATTAAGTCTGAGATAGCTTGATTGCGGGGGTGATTTTTTTTGTTGGAACATAAATAGAGTGTGTTGGTTTCTTTGAGCCTGCTGATTTGTTTTAGTGTGGCTTCATCGACGTCTGTTGTCCCATCGGTGCAGAGCGTCCCATCTATATCAAGAAAAATGAGAAAGCCTTTTATGGAGGTGGGGTGCAATAGAACGAAAGGCTGAGAAGCAGACATAGTTTAGAGGAAAATTCAGTGGGATCGATTTGACCTTTAGGAGGGGAGTTGTTACAATTATACAACCTTTCCAAGTGAAAGGCGCTCGGATTCCCCCCGAGCTAAACAATTCGGTATTGACAGGGCTAATTGGGAAAATCAATCACCCTAAAAAGTTTAGATTATAAAACATTTTTAGTACCATGTGGTTTTTTAGCATTCTACTACTCACCGCTGTTGCGTCCGTGGCATTCTGCGCACTGACGGTAAAAAAGCTCTACGCCTACATTAATCAGTACAGATTTGCCGAATCTGTCTACACATTATTATTTGGCTTCATTCGGCTGCGTTACTTCGTTTACTCGTATGTCTTTTTTGTGGCCGTTTTGGGTGCGCTCGGCACTCTTTTAGCTTTTTCATTCCTCGCAGTATGAATACTCCCATCCATCACAAAAACTTTAAGGGGCAGTTCGAAGACGAGCAGGTGCTTTGTTACTTTCGTCAGCACTGGGCTTTGATCGTCCCTCGACTTGCGCTCTTGCCTCTTGCCTTTATTTTGATTTTTTTGGGCTTTGTTTTCCTGGCACCCTTGAGTCAGCCGGGGTTCTTCGGCGGGCTTGGTTCACTCTTGGGAATACTCATTCTTGTTTACGCCATTCATCGCATTCATTTGGATATTTTCCGTTTTTACCTTCATACCGTTGTTATTACGAATTGCCGAATCGTCGAGGTGGACCGTTCGGTTTTTTTAAAAGACAGTAAAACTTCCATCGATCTCGCCAACATCCAGGATATTCAAAAAAAACAGTACGGGCTCATGCAAACGCTTTTCAATTACGGTTCGCTTGTGATTGTTCTTTCGGGGACATCCGAGACGTTGACGCTGACCATGGTGCCGCGGCCGGAATATCAGTTTAAGAAAATTAACCAAGTGAAGAGCATGTACATGCCCAAACGGAATCTTCAACTCACTCCACCCAGTTTTTTGCAGCCCGAAACGCCGCCAGAAAGGGCACCCTTGGGCCTGGACAAGAGCCTCAGTTTCGCTGAGTAGCCTAAGGAGTCGCTAACGCGACACTCCTTTCTGTAGCTCGCCTTCGGCGAGTGGTGGCGGGATGAACGGGACTCGAACCCGCGACCTCTGCCGTGACAGGGCAGCGCTCTAACCAACTGAGCTACCATCCCAATTGAACCAAAGAGTCGCTAACGCGACACCTTTTTTAATCCTCGCCCTCTGCGAGCGAAGCCAACGCACTTTAACAAATCAGGGGGTCGCTTGCAATAGTAAACGGGCTGGGGTAAAAGATGCGTACTATGCGAATCGGGATTGACGCACGAATGTATTCCACCGAGTTCACGGGAATTGGCCGTTATGTTTATGAATTGGTACGGCACCTCATAAAAATCGACGAAAAGAACGAGTACGTGCTGTTCATGAATCAACCGGAGTACGAAGCTTTTGAGGAGCCGAACAAAAGGGTGACGAAAGTTTTGGTGAATGCGCATCATTATTCTTTTGCCGAACAGTTTCGTTATTTGCTCGCTTTGCGAAGCGCCAAACTTGACCTCATGCATTTTACGCATTTCAATGCGCCCATTTTTTACAAACGGCCTTCCGTGGTTACCATTCATGACCTGACCTTGTCTTTTTTCCCGGGTAAGAAAATGAACTCGGCTTTTTACCGAATGGCGTACAACTGGGTGCTCAGAGCCGCCGTGCGCAACGCCAAAAGCGTGATTGCCGTTTCGGAAAATACCAAGGCCGACTTGGTGGAAATCACGCGCACTTCTCCAAGCAAAGTGGAGGTGATTTACGAAGGAGTGGGGGAGGAATTCGGACCGCGCGGTGATAAAGAATATCAAGAGGAAGTGCATAAAAAATACAGCATCACGAAAGAGTTTTTGCTTTATACCGGCGTGTGGCGCGGCCATAAAAATTTGGTGAATTTGATTCGCGCTTTCGCGCTGATTCATGATGGTGCCGAGGGTTTTGATCTTCAGCTCGTCATCACCGGCGAAGAAGATCCTTACTATCCCGAAGTGAAACGCACGGTGAAAGAGCTGGGTCTCGAGCATCATGTTATTTACACGGGAATGGCGCCGGAAAAAGAGCTCATTGCGCTTTATCAAACGGCGAAGGCTTACGTGTTCCCGTCTCTTTATGAAGGATTCGGTTTACCGCCGCTCGAAGCCATGCGTTGCGGCACTCCCGTGGTGGCTTCCAAGAGTTCCTGCATTCCTGAAATTTGCGGCGATTCGAACGCGCTCTTTTTCGACCCTTACGATCCCGAAGATATTGCCAATGTGGTACGCCGCGTATTGCTCGACGAAGGCTTGCAAAAAGATTTGCGTGAGTGCGGGCTCAAGCACAGTTTGAAGTTTTCTTGGGAAGACATGGCGGAGAAGACCCTGAAGGTTTATAATTCGGCGGTAAAATGAGTGATTTCACCCATTTCATCGACCTCATTCCCAAGGCGCTTGCCCGCTACAAATTGACCCGCGAGGCTCGTGCGGCTTTGGTGTGCGCTCGTTTTCGCGACCTGCTTCCCGGCATTGTGGGCACCGATGCGCTTCCCGACGGCGTTCGTCCGAAATATTTTAAAAACGGCTTCCTTGTGGTGGCCGTCCCCAGCAGTATTTGGGCGCAACGCATTTATGTGCATCGCCACGAACTGCTTCATCGCATCAATCTCCATCTCGACAAAGAGTGGGTGAAAGATTTGAGGGCGGTGGTGGAAACGGGGAAGGCGGAAGTTTAGTATGAGTAAGGTTCGCG
>MFXB01000052.1:6375-14524 GCA_001787475.1 Candidatus Peregrinibacteria bacterium RIFCSPLOWO2_01_FULL_48_20 | reverse complement strand
AGAACGTGCGGATGGACTACCTCCTTTTAAGGAGTAACAAGGATCCCGAAAGGGATCGTGTAAACCTAGGTCGCCTCTGCCTCCTGGTCGCAAGACCAGTTGTCTGCAGAGCGAGTGTATTGTGAAGTACATTCACCCTTAGGAAGCCGGATCTCTATTAAGTTTGGATTGGCAAAGTTTGCGCGCGCAAACTTAATCGGCAATAAGAAGCTTTCTTTGTAAAGCTTTTTTGTGTAAGTTACTGTTCGTAACGCCGTCACAATTTGCGATCATCTTATTCTTTAACCTATCAATATGATCAAACAATTCTTAAGTTCTTTTTTACTTCTCAGTCTTCTTTTCGGTACATTCCCGTCCGTCGCTTTTGCTTATGAATATGAAAGTGAAGGCGAGTCGGATACTGAAAATGAAGATGAAATTTCCGAAGAAGCTGAAGATGCAATCGATGAATTGGAAGAAGCTATTTTTGACGATGAAGATGAGGATGAAGATGAAGATGAGGATGAAGATGAAGATGCAGATGAGGATGAAGATGAGGATGAAGACGACGAAGTTGAAGAACAAGGTGGCGATGTGACGATAGAGGTGGAAACGGTGAGTGAAACGGACGTGAATACTGAATTGGTGGAAGAGTTGGAAGAAGCGGCCGTTTCCGGTAACTACACCGATAAGCTTTATTTGACGGTTCAATGGGGTTACTTCCCGTCGGACGATGAAAGCAAAGAGGATTTGGCATTGATGGAATCTACGACTTGGGACGGTGATATCTCATTGGAAAGTTCCACGGATTCAATAAAAGCTCGTCCTTTTAAATTGCTGGGATTCGAACGCGGACAAGATTGGATCAATTGGGACGAAACGAACAGTACCAATACTTCTTTTGATTCCGAAATTTACGGCCATCGCGACGGCATTTTGTTGAAAGTTTTAGCCGATGCCGATTCCGATGCCAGCATTGTTTTCACAACGGAATATTCCAGCACGGTTTCTGAAGTTTCTTTGAGCGATCTTTTGGATGCCGAAGAAATGGAATTCGACTACAGTCCTTACAAAGTGGTGATGAAAGTCTGGTCGCATGAGGATTGGCTCGAAGATAAATCGGAGCATCGGGATTCCGACTCGGACGATCCTGATGATGCGGAGAAAGGAGCTTGGTATGAACGTTACATGAACTACTCGGTTGATAAGGGCTTTTTCCAAGGCTATAAAGATGGGAATGGAAAACTCACGGGCTTTATCGGTCCGAACGATCAGCTCACTCGTTTCCAACTTTTGAAAGTTTTGTTTGGACTTGCAGTAAAATTGGACATGGGCGTTGGAAGCACGGGTTGCGATGCGGAAACGGTGACCGAAACTTCCGTCACCGATTGGATGGGCGATCATTGGGCTCGCGGTTATGTCCAATGCATTGAAGATTCCGGTTTAGACGTGACCATGCTTGACGAAGTGATTGACGAAGATTTGATCACCGGAAATCAGGCCAGTTTGCGATGGGAAGTGATGGCGACGGCTTTTGAACTTTTGGATGTCGACACCACGGGAACCGAAGACGCCGAACTCGATGACATCGCCGGCAGCGATTTGCGCGCCGCATTTAAAGATATGATCGACAAAGGAGTGGAGCTGGGCATTCTCTCCGGTTACCCCGATGGCAGTTTCAAACCCTTTAGACAAGTGAACCGTGCTGAGATGTTCAAAATCGTCACTTTGTTCTACGAAGTGTTGTCGGTTTGACGCTTCGTCGGAAAGCGAGTCTAAAAAAGAAGAGGGGAGAGCTTAAGTGCTACTTCCCCTCTTTTAATGGATTATCGAAAAAGCCGATGTGAGCGCTGAAAGCGGCGCAAAGGCTCAAGATTTCGTATCGGGCGCAGGCTCTTTCATGAGCGACCTGCTCTTCATCTTTCCCCAAACAGTTCAGTTGTACTCCCGTACCGTTGAACCAAAAGGACAGTTGTTTTCCATCGCCCCGATGTGGAAGAGGAAGAGGCTCCTCCGGGGATGGAATGGGGTTGTGATGTGGTTTCGGCTTTTTCCCAAGTTTGTTGAGATAGGCCACCATGCCGGTGATTTCATCATTTCCTTCGGAATTTATGAGCAAATCTTCCATAGCGCCAAGATTCTAATACTTTTTGTGAAAATGTCAATAATTGCGGCTTTTTAAAAACTGCACGAAGTGCGGTGATGGTGGGCGATGGAAGATTTGAACTTCCGACCTCGACATTATCAGTGTCGCGCTCTAACCAACTGAGCTAATCGCCCGAGGACTTACGTGCGAGGGGATTGTAGGGTAATTTTTTTTGGCTTACAAGTATTATTTAGGCTGCACTTCGTGCAGAAGGAGTCGCTGACGCGACGCTTTTTCTGTAGCTCACCTTGCGGTGAGTTTGGTGGAGATGAGCGGGGTCGAACCGCCGACCTCAGCAATGCGAATGCTGCGCTCTAGCCAACTGAGCTACATCCCCGTGGGCTTTTTTTAGGCTGCACTTCGTGCAGTGGGTGTCGCTTACGCGACGCTTTTTCTGTAGCTCACCTTGCGGTGAGTTTGGTGGAGACTAAGGGAGTCGAACCCTTGACCTCCTCGGTGCAAGCGAGGCGCTCTAGCCAACTGAGCTAAGTCCCCATAGGCTTTTTAAGCTCGCCTGTCGGCGAGTAGGGTTCTTATATCATCTTGAGGAGAGTAAAATCAAGTGGCACACTGTAGGTAATTTAAAAATCAACTCATGTTTTTTCAAGGATTGATCGGGATGATTCTAGGGATGCTTGTCATGATTTTTCGTGCTCGGATTAAAGATGTGATTGGCGATATTGGCTTTGCCGAGCGTTATTTGGGGGCGGGAGGAACGTGGACTTTCTTGCTTTTGGTGGGAGTGCTGATCTTTATTTTATCGCTGATGTGGGCTCTGGGAACTCTTCAAGAATTTTTCTTCAAAGCCGCCGGACCCATGTTTGGGTTGTAGGAACCAAGAAGCTATTGACAAACCCCTTTTGTTTGTTATAATTAGCTCCTTTATTTAAACCTATGAAACCCAGCCATTTACTCGCCGCCGCCGCTCTTACCGGACTTGGTGCTTGCTCAGTAGATGCCCGTGATATTGCCGAGGATCACATGGAAGCTATGGCAGTGAGAGGTCAAAGGTTTTGCGGAATGAAACCCGTTGGTGGACCTGTCCTGGACGAAGAAAACAGTATAGAACCTTATAAAGCTCGTCTCCTTCAAGCCATTGAGCCGATTTCGGAACCGGACTGTGTCCTTTCTCAAACTGCCGATTTGAGTGGATTGGAACGTACAAGAGTGTTTGGGCTTCCTCAAGATTTTTGTACCGTGCAGCACGCGACGGTATCCGAACATGGTGATGATTCACAGCTTAGCCTTTCTGTATTTGTGGATTGCATGGGTTCTCTTCGTGCCTCTGCAAATTAAGTGAAAAAATCTATTGACGACCCTTGTCTGCGTTCCTATAATGGCGCGGCCTGATCAGTTCAGGTCGTTCTTTATTACCTTCTCAATGGTTTTGATCCAAATACCCCAGAGTTTCAAACCGTAGGTCTTTCTTTAGACCGTTTGAGCTTCTGGGGTGTATGGAGACATACACCCTTTTTGTTCCTTGATAATTCGGCTTTTAGATGGATACGACGAGTATCTGTCTAAAAATGAACAAAATTTTTTTTAATTCTTAGCAGTGTTCCTTACTGCTAGGAATGATATTCTTTCTGATTGCCATAAAAGATCACGGAAGATGACGTTAAAACTTTGAAAAAAAAGCAGAGAATGGATGCCTTGACTCAAAACGCCGATGAAGGACGCGGCCAGCTGCGATAAGCTTCGGGGAGCTGCTAAGCAAGCTTTGATCCGGAGATGTCCGAATGGGGAAACCTCGTAGGAGTAATGTCCTACGGTCTCGCAAGAGACGGAAACTAGGGGAACTGAAACATCTCAGTACCCTGGATAAAAGAAATCAATAGAGATTCCCGTAGTAGTGGCGAACGAACCGGGAATAGCCTAAACCTTGTCCTTCGGGATAAGGGGTTGTAGGGCCTCAATACGAAAATTATTTCTATTAAGCAAACGATCCTGGAAAGGACGGCCATAGAGGGTGATAGCCCCGTCGCTGAAAATAGATTGATTTTCCAGAGTGTCCCTGAGTAGGGTCGGACACGAGAAATCCGGCCTGAAGCTGGGAAGACCACTTTCCAAGGCTAAATACGTTTTGAGATCGATAGCGAACTAGTACCATGAGGGAAAGGTGAAAAGTACCCCAGGAAGGGGAGTGAAATAGTACCTGAAATTCTTTGCTTGAAATGAGTCGGAGCCCTTCGGGGTGACGGCGTACCTTTTGTAGAATGGACCAACGAGTTAGCTGTATGATGCAAGCCTAAGGGAGTTTAACCCGGAGGCGTAGCGAAAGCGAGTCTTAACCGGCGCCAAGTATCATGCACTAGACCCGAAACGGGGTGAGCTACCCATGGGCAGGTTGAAAATAGGGTAAAACCTATTGGAGGACCGAACCAACTTGTATTGCAAGACAAGTGGATGACCTGTGGGTAGGAGAGAAATTCTAATCGAACTCCGAGATAGCTGGTTCTCTTCGAAATAGCTTTCGGGCTAGCCTCATACTTATAATTTTGGGGGGTAGAGCACTATTTAGGCTAGGGGGCAAAATATGTCTACCAAACCTAGATAAACTTCGAATACCCAAAACAGTGTATGGGAGTCAGACGGTGACAGCTAAGTGCCATCGTCGAGAGGGTAACAGCCCAGATCGTCAACTAAGGTCCCTAATAGAAGCTCAGTGGTAAAGGATGTGAGGATGCGTATACAACCAGGAGGTTGGCTTAGAAGCAGCCATTCCTTCAAAGAGTGCGTAACAGCTCACTGGTCTATGCGTCCTTGCGCCGAAAATACAACGGGGCTCAAGCTTCTAACCGAAGTTGCGGGTGCACTTTATGTGCACGGTAGAAGAGCGTTCCCATCAGCAGTGAAGTCGGATTGAGAAGTCCGGTGGAGCGGTGGGAAGTGCAAATGTTGGTATAAGTAACGTCATTAATGTGAAAAACGTTAACACCGAAAGTCCAAGGTTTCCCAAGCCACGTTAATCGACTTGGGGTTAGTCGGTCCTAAGGTCCAGGCGAAAGCCATAAGCCGATGGACAACAGGTTAATATTCCTGTACATCTTGAAAATCGTTCCAGCAAAGCCGGAGTGCGAATAAATTCCAATCGATGTCCTTCGGGACGGAGAGAGGACTTTACTCAAATGAAGGTGGCGCTAGATTCGGGGGGACGCCGCGGGATAATTTGAGCGCATCAATGAATTTGCGTGCAAGTGTTTAGCCCATGCTCAACTAGGTAAATCCGTTTGAGCTCGTGATACACGATGCAAAAAGCCGTAAGGCTTGATTCAAGTGAGTTCTGCGGACGAGAAAATCCTCGTTTCGAGAGTTTCAAGATACCGTACCGCAAACCAACGCTGGTGGACAGGTCGAGTAGACCAAGGTGATCGGGATAACTGAGCTTAAGGAACTCGGCAAAACAGCAGGCGTAACTTCGGGATAAGCCTTGCCTTTGATCGTGAGATTATATCAACTCGATCTAGGCCGCAGCAAATGAACACCTGCAACTGTTTATCAAAAACACAGGTCCGTGCAAAGTCGTAAGACGATGTATACGGGCTGACTCCTGCCCAGTGCCAGAAGGTCACGTGGAGAGGTTCACGCCTTGAAACTAAGCCCTGGTGAACGGCGGCCGTAACTATAACGGTCCTAAGGTAGCGAAATTCCTTGTCGGGTAAGTTCCGACCCGCACGAATGGAGTAATGATGGGTGTACTGTCTCAAGCTCAGACCCGGTGAAATTACAATATCGGTAAAAATGCCGATTAGACGTGGCAGGACGAAAAGACCCCGTGCAGCTTTACTATAGTTTAACATTGTTTCTGGGTACTACTTGTGCAGCATAAGTGGGAGACTGTGAAGCCTCGACGCTAGTCGGGGTGGAGTCAACGGTGAGATACCACTCTTGTCTTGCTTAGAAACTAACTCCTCATAAAAGGGGGACAGTGTTTGATGGGTAGTTTAACTGGGGCGGTTGCCTCCTAAAGAGTAACGGAGGCGCGCAATTGGTCACCTAACGCCGTATGGAAATCGGCGGTGTCGTGTATTCGCACAAGGTGGCTTGACTGCAAGGCTTACAAGCCGAGCAGGGACGAAAGTCGGTGAAAATGATCCGGTACCACCATGTGGGTGGGGTATCGCTCAACGGATAAAAGTTACGCCGGGGATAACAGGCTAGTCTGGTCCAAGAGTCCATATCGACGACCAGGTTCGGCACCTCGATGTCGGCTCGTCGCATCCTGGGGGTGGAGAAGCTCCCAAGGGTTTGGCTGTTCGCCAATTAAAGCGGTACGCGAGCTGGGTTCAAAACGTCGTGAGACAGTTTGGCCTCTATCCGCCATGTCTGAAGGAAAATTGAAGGAAGTTGTCCTTAGTACGAGAGGACCGGGATGAACGAACCTCTAGTGTACCTGTTGTCGCGTCAGCGGCATGGCAGGGTAGCTAAGTTCGGCTTGGATAAACGCTGAAAGCATCTAAGCGTGAAGCCAGTCCTAAGAAAATTTTCCCCATTAGCCTCCTCGTAGACTACGAGGTTGATAGGCCGCAGGTGTACAAGCAGAGATGCTTTCAGCCGAGCGGTACTAACAGGCGATTGTTGTTTTAATGTTTTCTTCCGTTCTTTTGTGGCAATCAGTCAGAATATCCACTCGGCGCAAGCCGAGCTTATAAAAAAGGAAAACTCGACTTCGTCGAGTAAAAAGCGGTTTTGTTCAGGTATCTATAGAGAGGGGGATACACCCGTTCCCATTCCGAACACGGAAGTTAAGCTCCTCTTCGCCGATCGTACTGCCTTATGTAAGGGTGGGAGAGTAGGGCGATACCTGAACTAAGCCGCTTTTTTTTGTACCTGAAATGTGCTATAATTATTAGATTAATACGCAGGATAGTGCGCTAATAAAAACAAAAATCAAAACGTATGGCGATTCAGGATGAAGTGCTGGCTAAAAAAATCCTTGAAAAAGGGCTTTTGGATGCTAAAACATTTGAAAAATTCCAAACGGCCAGTAAAAAGCAGGGTCTTCCACTTGAGACGCTGCTTTTTGATCGTGAAGTTTTACCCGAAGACATTTTGGGGGCGATCGTGGCGGAAGCTTACGAAGTGCCTTTTGTGATTCTGAAAGATAAATCGGTAAGTGATGAACTCACTCAGGTGGTGCCGTATAGCGTGGCTTCCCATCAGTTTGTTTTGCCTTTTGAGCAAACGGCGGAGGGTCTGCACACCGCCTTCAACAATCCTCACAATTACGAGCTCATCAATTTCATTGAGAATAAGACGGGATTGAAAGTGATCCCGTATTACGCCACGCGCAAGGATTTGCAGGCTTCACTTAAGGTTTATAACCGCAACGTGAACGAAAAGCTCGACACTTTGCTCGAGGGCGCGCTCACGGATACGAAAAAACTGGAATCGCTGAAGGACGCTTCCAAAATTGTGGATACGATTATTTTGTTGGCGTATCAAAGCGAAGCGTCCGATATTCATCTGGAGCCGCACAAAGATTTGTTTATTGTGCGTTACCGTATTGACGGTATTTTGCACACCATCGCGGAACTTCCCATTGCGATTGCCGAGCTCATTCTCACTCGAATTAAAGTGCTGGCCAAGCTTCGAATCGATGAACATCGCGCTTCTCAGGACGGTCGTTTCAAGATCGTTTTGGAAGGGAATGACATCACGCTGCGTATTTCAGTTTTGCCCACTTACGACGGGGAAAAGGCCGTTCTTCGTTTGCTTACGTCCGCTCGTCAGGAATTGGATTTGGGAACCTTCGGCTACACGCCGGAAAGTTTGGAAAAAATTCGAAACAACATCAGTAAAACAAACGGAATTGTTCTTATGACCGGACCTACCGGATCGGGAAAGACCACCACGCTTTATGCCATTTTGAAGATTTTGAATACGCCAGAAGTGAATATTTCCACCATTGAGGATCCGATTGAGTATCGGCTCGATCGTGTGAACCAAACGCAAGTGAATCCCAAAACGAATCTCACTTTTGGATCGGGACTGCGATCGCTTTTGCGTCAGGATCCGGACATT
>MFXB01000052.1:0-6331 GCA_001787475.1 Candidatus Peregrinibacteria bacterium RIFCSPLOWO2_01_FULL_48_20 | reverse complement strand
ATCCCAAAACGAATCTCACTTTTGGATCGGGACTGCGATCGCTTTTGCGTCAGGATCCGGACATTGTGATGGTGGGGGAAATTCGCGATGAAGAAACCGCTGGGGTTGCCATTAACGCCGCGCTTACGGGTCATTTGGTGTTGGCTACTTTGCACACCAACGACGCCGCTTCGACCTTGCCTCGACTTTTGGAAATGAAAGTGGAGGGTTTTTTGGTGGCCGCAACGGCCAAAATGGTGATTGCACAACGCTTGGTGCGAAAAATTTGCGAAAAGTGCAAAGCGCCTTACGAAGTGAATGCCCAAAAATTCGTGGAGTTGCAGAAGAAATACAATCTCAAATTGGATCTTTTTGAAGTTTTTGGAAAATTGAGCGGAGGCAAAAAAGACAGCTTTACTCTCTACAAGGGTAAGGGTTGCGATACTTGCAACGGAACCGGTTTTAAAGGACGCACTTCCATTTGCGAAGTGATGGAAATTTCGGATGAAATTCGAAAGAAAATTTTGGACAATGAATCTCCAAAGGAAATAGAAACGGTGGCCGTCACGGAAGGAATGGTGACTTTGTTTATGGATGGAATGATTAAAGTTTTTCAAGGCGTGACAACGATTGAAGAAGTGTTACGTGTGATGAGATCATAATTATTCCAAATGAATAAGTTTCGGTACCTTATCGGGGATAAAATGGGCGCGGAAAGCCGTGGCTTTGTTTACGCGAACAATGAAAAAGAGGCGATAAAGTCGCTTACAAAACAGGGGCATTCTGTGATTTCGGTGACGGAAGAACACAAGCCGTGGAAAAATATTTTTGATAAGCCTCGCCTCACTTTTCAGGATAAAATGCTGTTTGCCAAGCATATGGCCACCATGCTAAGAGCGGGAATCACCATTACGGAAGCGCTTCAAATTTTGGGTTCTCAAGCGGTTCAAGCAAACAACAAGAAAATGTATGATACTTTGGTGAACAGCATTAAAGCCGGACGCTCGCTTTCCGAAAGCATGCGCGATTACGATTGTGTTTTTTCCGAGCTTTTCATCAATATGGTGGAAACGGGTGAAAAAAGCGGAACGTTGGATCAAGTTTTGGATTATCTCGATACGCAACTCGACAAAGAATATGAAATCCGTAAAAAAGTGGTTTCCGCGTTTATTTATCCGGCCATCATCATGAGCATCACCGTGATTTTGAGTTTTGGAATCGTGTTTTTCATCATGCCGAAAATCAGTGATATTTTCCTTGCCTTTGATGTGACTTTGCCGCTTCCCACACGTATCCTTATCGGGCTTAGTAATTTTATGACCCGTCAACCTTTAATGGCATTCGGGACTTTTGTGATGTTCGTAATCCTGACCGTTTTGTTTTTCAAACTCAGAGCGCTCAAGAATTTTCGCGACAACCTGTTTCTTCATTTGCCGGTGTTCGGGCGCGTTTTACTTTACGCAAACTTAGCTCGCTTCGCTCGCACGTTTTACTCGCTCACACAGGCGGGACTTCCCATCACGCGAGCGCTCACGGTTATTTCCAACATGTTCAACAATGCACTCTACAAACAAGCGGTGCTTGCCGCCGAGGCCAAGGTGGAACAAGGAGGACAGCTCGGCGAAGCCTTTGAAGGGCAAGAAAAACTATTCCCCGTTTTGACGGTGAAAATGTTGTATGTGGGCGAACGCACCGGAAGTTTGGAGACCACCATGCAACAACTCGCCGTCCTCTACGAACGCGATGTGGATAATCTAACGCGCAACTTGACTACACTTTTGGAACCGCTGCTTTTGCTGTTCATGGGACTTTTGGTGGGAGGTGTGGCCATCTCCATTATTTTGCCGATCTACCAATTGCCTAACCTTATTTCACGATGACTTCTTCTATAAATAACCGGCCTAGCCGGTCGGCGTTTACACTGGTGGAAGTACTTGTGGTGACCACTCTTTTTGTGATTATTTTCGGAATGGTCGCTTTGTATTCTCAGGCTTCGCAAGTACGCTCGGACCTCAATTCTCAAGTGGCCATTTTTGTGTCGTACGCGCGACTTCAGCAAAGTGAGGCGGCGGCCGGGAAGAGCAATGGTAGTTTTGGAGTTCATTTGGAAAGCAACTCCTATGTGCTTTTTGAGGGAAGTGTTTATGATCCTAACAATACCGCCAACGATTCCACAGTGCTTCCGCCTACACTCGCCATTCAGAATATTTCATTAAACGGGGGAGGAACGGATTTTATCTTTACACCTCCTCACGGGGAAACGAATCACTATGGGACTCTCGATTTTTATTCCACTTCGCTCGATAAAACCATCACCATAACCCTCACTTCTCTTGGAACGCTTGATTACTAAAAATCGTTGGCAAAAAATCAAAGCATTTTCTCTGATCGAAACCATGCTCGCGCTTTTTATTTTCTCGATCTTTTCGATTGGCATTGTGGTGCTGTCTTTCGACGTGCTTCAAAGGGACACCAAAAATGAAGTGAGAAACGATGCGCTTTTGTACGCTCAGGAAGGACTCGAAGCCACTCGCAATATGCGCGATCGCAATTTTCTTTCGCTCGTGACCGGCGACTATGGTCTTACTTTGACCAGCGATACATGGAGCTTCGTTGCCGCACCGGAAACCATCGATGCTTATTATGCGCGAACGATCACCGTTGCAGACGTTTACCGTGACGTAAACGGTGCCATCGCGGAGTCCGGAACGCTCGATCCCAACATCAAAAAAATCACTTCCACGGTGACTTGGAACTGGAAAGAAGTCCAAGCCCAAACGCTTTCTTTGGTCACTTATTTGAGCAACTGGACCGGCGATGAGTGGATGCAAACCACTTGCGATGAATTTGACGGCGGAACCTATACTCAAACGGAGTCGGAAGCCGCTGCGAGTCCGCCCGCCGACAATTGCTCGCTCGAGCTGGAACTGGTGGAAGGGCAAAGTTCGTTTTTTGAATCCGTCGATGTGGGAGATCATGGAACCGACGTTGTGGTGGATGGAAACTACGCCTACCTCACCACCGGTAAAAGCAACGAAGGACTTGTGATTATCGATATTTCCGACCCGTCTGATCCTGAAGAAGTCGAAGATTTCGATATTGGCGGTAAAGGACGTTACTTGGTGAAGAGCGGAGATATTTTGTACATTGGTGTTGAAAGTTCCAGCAAAGGGCTTGCGATTGTGGACGTGAGCGATCCGGACGATCCGGAACTCATTGAACAAATGAATCTGGGCGGTTACGGAAATCAGCCCGTGGTGAGTGGCACCACTTTATTTATGGGAGTGGAAAAAACAAGCAACAGTTTTGTGGCTTATGATGTGAGTGATCCTTCCAATCCCAGCAGTTTGGGGTCTTACAACACCGGCTCGGCGACAAAAGTCATTGAGCTGAATGGGGGAAGTAACGCTTTTGTGGGAATCAGTAACTCGACTTCCGGGCTTCGTATTTTGAATATTTCCAATCCCGCTTCGATCACGCAAACCGCCTCTCTCAATGTGGGTGAAAAAGTCTTGGCGCTCGACTATTTATCTTCGGTGCTTTATACGGGTATTGATAATGCCGATGCCTCTTTGAAAGTGGTGAATGTGAGTAATCCGGTCAGCCCTTCCGTGGTTGGAACGGTGGATGTGAATGCAAAAATTCAGGATTTGGCGGTGGAAAGCAACTACCTTTATGCAACTTTGGACGATACCAATTTTGGGCTCGTTGTACTCAACATTGTTTCGCCCTTGAACCCTCAAATCTCCTTTTTCGCCGATATCGACGGGAAAGGAACGGGAATAGACACCACCACGGGCAACGTTTTCATCGCACTTAATGTCAATAATCAAGGGCTTGTGCTTGTGGAGACAGTCAACGTGGAAGTGGCGGACTCAGGAACTTTCGTTTCGGATCCTTTGGACACGGGCAGCGCGGATGCTCGCTTCAATTTCATTGAGTGGGTGGCAACGGTTCCGCCAACGGGTAGCGTCTCCTTTGAAATTCGAACGGCCGACACCGAGGCCAATTTGGCATCGGCCACTTGGATGGGGGCTCATACCGTTTCTCCCTCGCTTATCACGACGGATCCGGTGGCAAGTGGAACACGTTTTGTGCAGTTTCAAGTCACACTCACTTCCGACGGAGTTTCCACACCTTCCATAGACAGCGTATCGATTAATTTCAATCCATGAAGCGAAGCTTTACCCTCATTGAGATTCTTTTGTACTTCACCATCCTTACGGTGTTTCTGTTCACGGCTGTTTACTTCGCCATTCAAATTCTCAATGTGAGTCAGCTCACCACGCATCGTCACGAACTTCAACTGAGCGGTCAATTCATTTCCGAAAAAATGACGGTGGCTATTCAAAGCGCCGAAAGCATTGACGAGGCGGGAAGCACTTTTGACAGCGACCAAGGCATCCTTGCGCTCGTTATGCCCGATGCTTTCGCTACTCCGACGCTGTTTTCTTTTTCCAACGGAGATTTGACGATGAAAGAAGGGGCGGGTTCGGTGGTTGTGCTCAACTCTTCTTACGTTTCAGTGAATTCCGTGCGATTCCATCAAATTTCCGCCGCTAAAACGCCAGCTCAAATTGTGGTGGATTTGGCTCTTTCCGTGGATGCGGATATTCCCAATACCGACGCTTCTCTCGATCTTCACTTCACCGTTTCACTTCGACCATGAGTATAATTAGCATTCTTATCATTTCCGCTTTCACTCTCATCCTTGTGGTGGGAATGAGCATTACCAGCGTTTCCACTTACGAGCAGCGTTTTAACGCCGAAAGTTCGGGTACCGCTTACTACGCGGCCGAGGCATGTTTGGAGGAAGCTCTCTTTCGTTTGGAAGGGGACAGCGCTTTCTCCGGCATGACTTTGATTTTGGATTCCGATACCGACTGCAGCGTAAGTATTTCAGGAACGGCGCCTTATGTGCTTTCCGTTACGGTGAATTTTCTGGATACCGTTCAGAATTTTGAAGGAGAGGTTCAGATCACTCAGTCCGGTCAAATCTATAACAGTGAACTATTAAGCTGGGAAGAAATTTAGTACACTGCACGAAGTGCAGCATAAAAAAAGCACGCCATGAATTTATTGCCTAAAACACTCGTCTCCGTCGATTTGCACGATCACCTCGTGCAGTTTGTCGAACTCAGCACCTTTGGCAAAAAAGTTCGTTTGGAATCGTACAATAGAATGCCGCTTCATGGCGGTCTTATCGAAGACGGCGAAATTAAAAATGCCGCGGAACTCAAATCGGTTCTTAGCACTTTGTTTGCTTCCGCGAATCCCAAAGCGGCCAAGTTGAAAGATTTGGTTCTCATTCTTCCCACCAAATTGAGTTTTATTCACATTTTTAAATTGCCTGCGAATCTTTCCGAGAAAGATTTACAGCAACTTTTGCCCATTGAAGCGGAAAATATCATTCCTTTTTCCATGGAGGATGTGTATTGGGATTTCACGGTTTTGGAAAAAGCAAAAAAAGG
Source organism: Candidatus Peregrinibacteria bacterium RIFCSPLOWO2_01_FULL_48_20 (assembly GCA_001787475.1). Classification (GTDB taxonomy): domain Bacteria; phylum Patescibacteriota; class Gracilibacteria; order UBA1369; family 2-02-FULL-48-14; genus 2-02-FULL-48-14. The sequence goes on along the minus strand of MFXB01000052.1, from coordinate 881 downwards.
TGCGAAGGAATCCATTCAGTTGGTGCTTTTCGCCGCCATTCAAAAAAAGGCCGCCGATTCTTACGCCGAGCTTTTTGCCTCTTTGGGAGTGACTCCCGTTTTGTTCGGAGTTCAGCCGGAAGCTTTGATTTATGCTCTTTCCAACCAGTTGGATGCCACCAAAAATAACTTCATCATTGAACTCGGAGCGCTTTCCACCAATTATCTTTTCGCAAAGGGGAAAATCATCCGCAAATACTTCAGTTCCAATGAAGGAATCGATTCTTTTTTTCACGAGTTGGCGGAAAAGTTTCATGCCTCGCACGACGAACTGCTGGCCGGTTGGGAAAAAAATAAAAATAAGCCGGAATTTGCCGAGGCTTTGCAAAGTTTCATTGAGCGACAGTACAAGCAAGCCCGCATTATTTTGGCGGAAAACCTCGATCCCGAAATGAAAACAGTGGACTGTATTTATTTAACGGGGGAATTCTCAAACCTCCCGCGTTTTTACGAGCATGCGAAAACCACTTTTTCGGGATACAACGTTTTTGTAGGCGATCCCAAGGCCACACTGCTTGTGGACGATAAGAAGTTTTCTTCCAATCTGGAAAAAAAGGGGGGCATTGTGCCTTACTCCATTTACTTCACCAACCCCATCGGTTTGGCTTTGCGCGCTTTTGAATCCTTGAAGTCCGGAGTCAACCTATTGCCGGACGCTCTCAAGGCGCACTTTCTCTATAAACGATTCTCTTTTCTCATGGGCGCGCTTTCCGTGCTTATGCTCATGCTTTCTTTTGTATCGACCGCTTTACTGCTCATTCTCCAACAGGAACTTCACTACGAGCGAGCCACTTTGGAAATTGAAAAAGCCGGGATTGAAAACACCTTGTACGGAGTTCGTT
>MFXB01000051.1 GCA_001787475.1 Candidatus Peregrinibacteria bacterium RIFCSPLOWO2_01_FULL_48_20 | reverse complement strand
CCACCTCGGGAAACCTCGCTAGACCGTCACGAATCATTTGCTCTTTCTGCATAACGGCATCCAGGAATCCTGCTTGCGATAAGATATCCATAACCGCATTTCCGGCAGCACACACCACGGGTCCGCCGCCAAACGTTGTAGCATGATCACCAACTTTTATCTTTGCGGCGACCTCGGTGCTAACAAGCACTACGCTCAAAGGCAATCCTCCGGCAATTCCTTTCGCAGTCGTTATAATATCAGGCGTCACTCCAAGATATTGCGCAAACCACATGGTACCCGTTCGTCCCAAACCGGTCTGCACTTCATCAAAAATCAAAAGTGCGCCTTTTTTGCGACATTCCGCTTCAAGTGCTTGATAAAAAGATGCTTCTGCCATATTTACCCCACCAATACTCTGAATCGGTTCAACAATAACCGCAGCCGTTTCCTCCGTTATTGCAGCTTTTGTCGCTGCGATATCACCTAATTCTACAAATGTCGTATAACTATCAAAATCCGGGTGAAATTGATGATAGGAAGGAAGTCCTGTCACTGCAACGGTTGTCATAGACCGTCCATGAAACGCATGATGAAAAGAAACAAGCTTCGTGCGTCCCATATGTTTACGCGCAATTTTGATAGCTGTCTCATTTGCCTCGGATCCCGAGTTGGCGAAATACACACGGTAAGAAGCCGGCAAAAGTGTTTTTGCTAATTTCTCGGCCAAATCCGCCGCTGGTGCTGTATCAAAAATATTAGAATAAAACATGAGTTCCCGACTTTGTTTTTCTACCGCTGCAATAATCTCCGGCACGCAATGCCCCATCAAACACACTGCATGCCCACCGTAAAAATCAAGATATTTTTTCCCCTCGCTATCCCATACATATCTCCCCTCGCCACGCACAAGTTCAAGCGGATACTTGACATAGGTCTGGATACAATACTGTTGTGCTTTTTCCAGGGTCGTCATAAAAATTTTACGGTAAAGTTACAGTAAAAGGGGAGAAAGGGTCAAAAGTCCTGTCGTTTCAGGAAGGCCGCACATAAGATTCATATTTTGTACCGCATTTCCGGAAGCACCCTTCATTAAATTATCCAAAACCGCCTGCACAAGAATCTTTCCATTCAGAACCTGCACGGAAATATCACAAAAGTTCGACCCGATCACATCGACAAGTTGAACTGCTACTCCCAAGGATTTCACTCGGATAAAAGGCTCATCTCCATAAAATTTTGCGAGCATTCCATAGGCTTCCTCGCTCGTGATTGTATCTAACGAAGGCGTAATCGTCGCAGTCAAATGAATGCCTCTCACAAAGGGACCACTCGTCGGTACAAAAACAATTTGAGACTCCTCAAGCCCAAGGCTTTGCATCACTTCAGGGATATGCTGATGCTTTCCAATCTTATAACTCTTCATATTATGACTTCGCACCGAATGATGAGTCCCCTCAGAAGGGGTCTTGCCAGACCCGCTCGACCCGGTCACAGCAACAATTGAAACATCCTGAATCTTGCCTTGAAAAGGCAGAAGTGCCAATTGTGACGTCAAAGCGAAACACCCGGGATTTGCCACATACTTCACTTGTAAAATCTTCTCTTTTTGCCACTCCAAAAACCCGTACACAAACGAAGCTACTCCTTGTGGATATGCATGTGGCGTCCCATAAAATCGCTCAAAAAGCTCTATATCCTGCAAGCGAAAATCCCCTGCCAAATCGATAATTTTTGCAGCCGCACCCCCTTCTGCACTTTGCATTAACTCCAACATGATCTTTTGAGACTCTCCATGTGGCAATGCTAAAAATACAAAATCTGACTCACGCACAACCTGCTCAAGTGGAGCGCCGGAAAGGGTCATATCACACACGCCACTCAAATGCGGCCACACTTCAGAAATCTTCTTCCCAGTAAAACTATGAGAAATCAGATGTCGCAATTTCACCGCAGGATGCTGCACCAAGATGCGCAGAAGTTCCAAGCCGGTGTACCCGGTAATACCAACAATAGAAACGTTTATTTCAGACATAATGACAAAAGGTAATCGGTTAATGCCTCACCCTGAGAAAGGGCGTTATAGGCTGGCAAAGAAAGCATACGTTCAATAAATTCGGTACCAACACTATTATCCGTCACAGGCCCTGAAATCATATGTACAGGTGCGCCAATTTCATGACACACCTCCGCCAACTTCACCGCGCCCATTGGATCATGCGCGCACCCGATATGCGCAACGATCTGTGCCTGGATTTCGCTGTCCTTCAAAATCCCCATCACCCCATACTCACCATATACCCCGTCCCCAAACTCAACCACGATGTAATCCGGAGAGTAAGATGCCAGGTAATCAAGCGCTCCTTTGGTCACGCGTACCGCCTGTTCCCCGTTCGCAACGGTAGAGGCATACCCTGCATCCACAAACGACACCGCTTCTCTCGCTCCGTAATCTCTCATATTTTCTATATCCCTCATCGCCGCCACACCTGTCAATTTCGCTGCAAAAATCTTCTTTCCCTTCTGCGCAAATTGCTTAATGATCTCACATGCCACTGAGGTTTTCCCCACATTCATGCATGTCCCGCTCACAATGATGAGTTTCATCGTCTTTTCCAAATGATCCTTACCGGTAAAGATCGTGAAATCCTTAATATTCAACGCTCGCTCCTCAGGTGGTGGTACTATAGCACCTTCTTCTCTACTCTTGCCCGACAGCACTGATCCGGCAATTGCTCCCAAAACACGCACATTAAGAGCATGCCCCACTTCTTTAAAATTCTCGCTCAAACATATGCCGGCAACGCCGCCAAGATTCAATACTTGAATCACATCGCCCACGGCAAGCTTCTCCGGGACATTTCCTACAAACCCCTTCAGCGCTCGGCGGGTCCCGAGTGCCACAGCCAACAAGTCCCCCTTCTTCATCGTCGACATACGTCCCGTCACAAGTTCCAATTGGTTGTAGATTTTCTTATCTTCAAGCACTTCCACCGCCACCATAGCCCCTTCCGCAGGCACGACGGAATCCATCACCCACACGTCGTGACTCAAAGAGGCGTTTTTTGTTACTGAAGAGATCTTATCGAGAAAAATTCTTTTCATTGCCATACAAAGTTTTTAAAATTTATAAAGTATCCAAAAGATAAGCGACCAATCCCATCTGCGCCCACATACGATTTTCAGCCTCTTGAATAATCAACGACCTCTCGCTATCCAAAACTTCGTCTGTCACAACCACATTTCTTCGAACCGGTAAACAGTGCATAAAATATGCATTCCGCGTCAATTGCATCTTCGCCGCATCCACGGTCCAATCCGTAAACTTCGCTCTGTGTGTTTTCTCCTCATCCCACCTTCCAAAATACCGCATACTCGCCCAACTCTTCGCCACCACAACCTCAGCTCCGGAAAACGCCTCTGCCTGATCCTGAGTGAAGCTAAGCGTTCCACCACTCTTTTCGGCCTCTACCTTCGCAAGAGCCACAACCTCGGGATCCAAATCAAAGCCCTCAGGATGCGCCACCACAACATTCATACCAAACATCGCAGGCATCAAAAATTGTGAATGCGGCGTTGCGAGCGGCAAGGCTTTCGGATGTGGCGCCCACGTGAGAACATACTTTTTCTTCTGCACTCCATCTACTCCAAATCGCTCAACCATCGTCATCATATCAGCCAAAGCCTGACAAGGATGGTACATATTCGACTCCATATTAATGACGGATTTAGTCGCATATTTCGCAAGCTGTCGAATGGGCTGATCTGCTCGAAGCGATTCATAAGATGAAACGGAATTTTGGCTTGCCGCCGTGGTAATCAACTCACTATTTCGCAGTCCTAAAACATCCGTATACTGACTGATCACTCGCGCAGCATCCTTAATATGTTCCTGTTTTCCACCATCCATCACAACCCCATCTTGATATTCAAACTGCCACGAATCCCCGGTATTCATGATGTTCACTCCGGCTCGCATTTTTTTTAGCCCGGACTCGAAAGACAAGCGCGTTCGAAGGGAAGGATTGGCAAACAGCAGCGTCACAATCTTGTGAGACAAATCCGGCAGCGCCTCGTAGCGTCCCTCCAAAGCCGCTTGCTTGTAAGCAATACCGGCAGAGATAATCCGCTTCAGTTCACTCAAAGGAAACTCCGCCCCACTGATGAAATCTTTTTTCATAGAATTCTTTTCATACAAATAAAATTACTGAGCCTCCCTATGACCTAAAAATGCATTGGCACTTTCCATACCGTACAAGGTGCAAAAACCTTTTGCATCCTGTCCATTCCACGAACCGGTGCGCTCGCCATACGTCCCCAGTTTCGAATGCAACAAAGAGTAGTGGCTTTTCAAAGATGTTATCGTCACCGTTCCTTTGTGTACACGCACACCAACGCTTCCCTTCACATACTTGCTCGCACTGTCCAGCATCGCCTCAATATCCCGACACAAAGGATCAAAGTACAATCCCTCATGGACCAAATCACCATAGGTCGTGCCCAAAATACCCTTCCAAGAAATTTGTCGTGAAGTTAGCGTGATTTTTTCAAGCTCCGTATGTGCCTTCACCAAAACTTTCAAAGCCGGCGCCTCAAATCCGATACGCGCTTTCAATCCGATAATCGTCGTACCGATGTGATAATCCTTTCCGAATCCACGTTCACTGCACACTCCATTCAACCAACGAATCAGGTCTACACCGTCTTTTTTCTTTCCATCCAAAAAGACAGGAAGTCCATTCTCAAAACCGATCGTAAAAGCGATGGCCGGCTTTTTCACCTCATCAAGAGGTAGCACGGAGGGGAAAACATCATCAGGCAATTCTTTTTCAGTTCCCTTTGTCTCCGCACCACCGATTGTTGTTCCCAAAAGTCCGACATTAATGGAATACGTCCCACGCTTTGCGGAAACGGAAAACCCATGTTTCTTTAAAAAAGCCACTTCGTCCTCTCGCGTATAGCCTCCATCCCGTATAGGAGCCAAAATCTCACATTCTTCAATCAAAGATTTGAGGGCTAAATCAAACCGCACCTGATCATTTCCCGCACCGGTCGAACCATGCACAATCACCTTCGTATCCTCCTTTTCTGCAATCTTCACCAACTCCATCACAATGATATTTCGCTCAGGCCCAACGCACGCCGGATAAACTCCACCTTTCAGGTAATTCGCCTTGATAAGATACGAAGCAAAATCATTATACAGAGCATTTTGGGCATCGATCGTATAATGTTTAGCCGTTCCAAGTTCTTTCGCACGCGCCTCAATTGCTTTAAGATCCTCAGTAGAAAAACCTCCGGTATTTACGGTCACGGTTATAACGCTGTAGCCCAGCTCCTTAAGCCACGGCACACAAAAACTCGTATCGAGCCCACCGGAAAAGGCAAGAATCGCTTTTTTTACAGATTTTTTTTCGGCTGCAACAGTCATATAAAATTGAAAAAGAATACAAAAAAACTCCTCTGTTTACGGGTAAACGATACACGCAAACATGAAGGAGCGAAAAATCGCGATACCATCCTTCTTCACTCTGCTTCTCACGAAACAAAGCCTCAACTAGTGCACGATAACGGACACTCACCGGCGGTACCTACTTGTCTTTACAGA
>MFXB01000050.1 GCA_001787475.1 Candidatus Peregrinibacteria bacterium RIFCSPLOWO2_01_FULL_48_20 | reverse complement strand
CGATGGAAGTCAAAGCGCGCGGAGGCCTGCTCATTGGAGTGGGTCCGGAGAATACGGAAATCTTCGACACCTGGATTCGCGTGCCCGACGTGGGACCCGCCGCTCCCATCCTCAGCATCATTCCCATCCAAATCTTGGCCTATAAACTTGCGGTCGCCCGTCAAAACAACCCCGACATGCCACGAAATTTGGCGAAATCGGTCACGGTGAAATAACGCGGAGTGAGCGAAGCGAACGTAGCGCATTAAAAAGAGCATTCCCATTGTTTAACAACCGGTTTTGTGCTATAATTTTTAGATTTAATAAAAACAAAAGTATGGCACGCCATTCCACGACCGCTCGAGTACTCAGTCACCTGCTCATTCTCACACTAGCGGGATTCTTGAGTTTTCCAGCATCGCTGATGGTGAATGTGCCCTTGGCCAGCGCCGCAACGTACACCGTTACCAATACCGACGATGCGGGAGCCGGCTCTTTTCGTCAAGCCATTACGGATGCGAATGGAAGTGCAGGAACCGACGCTATTGTTTTTGATGGAAGCTTATCTGGAAGTATCGGACTTGCTTCCGATTTGCCTGTTATTTCTGAAGCCGTAACCATTGACGGGACTACGGCAGCCAACGGACAAGGAGGTGCGGACATTGCACTCGGTGGAACCGGAAGAACCTACTGCCTCAAATTTGATGCCGGAACAGGCAATGTTGTAAAAGGAATCGGATGCGTCGGCCCAACCGACGGACTCATTGTCACCACGAACGTAACGGGAATTACCATCGGAGGAACCGGAGAACGAGAATTGAATGAATGGAACGCTGCAAGCGACAACGGAATTGAAATCGTTGGCGCGGACAACGTGACCATCGTCAATAATCTAATCGGATTGGCCACGGGAAACAGCGGAGACGGAATTGATATATCGGGAACGGCCAGCAATATCACCATTGGAGGCACTGCGTCAGGAAGTAGAAATATCATTGTGAAGAATGCGGGGAACGGAATCAACTTAAACGATGTCACGACGGTTACGATTCAAGGCAATTGGATAGGAACCAACACCGGATCGGACGACCTGGGAAACAGTTTGGCCGGAATTACTGCGGGCTCAACCGTCTCCGGCTTAACCATTGGAGGAACCGTAGCCAATTCGGGAAATGTTATCTCAGGAAACAACAACGATGGAATAAAATTGGCCAACTCGGGAAGCGTGACCATTCAAGGAAACAAGATTGGACTCAACAACGATGGAACGGCGGATCTTGGAAACAGCAGCAACGGTATTTTGATTGAAACCAGTGGATCCAACACCATTGGAGGTACAACGTCCAGCGCACGAAATTATATTTCGGGAAACGGTGGGGATGGAATAAAAATCGCTCCTCCTTCGGGAACCGCCAACGATAACGTGATTAAGTTCAACTACATCGGAACCAATCAAACGGGATTGGGAGCCATAGCCAATGACGGAGCGGGAATACTAATTCTCTCCGGAACCGCAACGGGAACCATCATCGGAGGAAGTAGTGAAGGAAACATTATTTCCGGAAACGGACAAAGTGGAATCAACATCGGCTCCACAGCGGCCACAGGCACTATCATTAAAGGAAATTCAATCGGTTTGGGGGATGACGAAAGTGGCATTGGAAACGGAGCCCATGGAATTGTAACCGTTGCCGACAACACCACGATCGGTGAAACGAATGTGAACGGGAGTCGTAACTTTATTTCGTCCAACACTTTGGGAGGAATTTACCTCAACGGCGCGGACAGCGCTACCGTTGTAAATAACTATATTGGATTGGCGGAAAACGGAACCACGACCAGAACCAACGTTGAAAATGGAATATTGATCGATTCGACAGCCGCTTCAAACACCATTGGAGGAACGGCCACCGGTGCGGCGAACCTAATTAGTGCCGTAACCGGAAAAGCCTGTATACAAATGTCCGCGAATGCCGGAAATTTCAATCAATTCCGAAGAAATAATTGTCTTTCTTACCCTGCAACTTCAAACAATATCCTGCTTTCCGGCGGGAATGAAAGCATCGCCGTACCTTTGATAACAAGTGCGACCACTTCCTACATAAGCGGAACTTCAGTCGCGAACGGAACGGTGGAGATCTCTGTGAATGGAAGCTACGCTGCAACCTCAACGGCAGACGGAAGCGGAGATTGGTACAAGCATATGGCCATAGCCACCAGTGGGAACACCAGCGCAACAGTGACCAATGGAAGTAACAGTACCTCTGCAACGTCGGTTTCCGTGGTAGCCACTACGGATTCAACCGCTCCGACCGCACCAACCATAAGCAGCCCTTCAAACAACTCATATGTAGGCGCCACCACCGTTAATTTGACCGGAACGAAGGACGCTTATACCAATATATTAGTCGGCGGAGTGGAACAAGTGGCCAACGATTCCAGCACCACGTGGACCGCCAACAGTGTGGCCCTCACGGAAGGAGCGAATACACTTAGTGTAACCTCACAAGATCTTTCCTCCAATACATCCTCGGCGGCGACCGTAACGGTCAACCGGGATACGGCCACCCCCACTGCTCCCACTCTTTCTTATTCATCGTCCAGCACAACACCAGCGACCATTACCGGTTCCGGAACGGAAGCCAGCGCCGATGTTTTGGTCAACACCGTGGATTCGGGCGTTAATGTGGATTCCTTGGGAAATTTTTCAGTAGAAGTCAGCATGGGCTCGGGATCGAACAGCATTTCCATCACTATTAGAGACGCGGCTCTCAACACTTCTTCCGCTTCAGTAGCCACCATCACCAATACGGGTGGAGTTGCCGGATTTAGCGGCACGGGAGGTGGAGGAGGAGGTAGCAGCAGCGGCATCGGAAGCATAAGTTCCGAACCCACCGTTGGAGGTGAAGAAGAAGATTCCGGAAACGGAAGCATGTCGGGAGAAAGCGAACCCGAACCTGAATCCGAACCTGAAGAAACCGACTCGACTTCTGAAACATCAACGGATGAAACGGATGAAGAAGATGCGTCCGAAAGCACTCCGACTCCCGAAGTGATCAGCGAACCGGAACCCGCCCCCGTTTACGTCCCCATCAAGAGTTTTATACAAGAAGCGCAAAACATCATTTTGCCCATTAAACAGAAAGACCTCCGTGCAGACCTTCCTCCGGCCCCTCTCGCACCTATAAAATTCAACGCAGCATTGATTGAAGGTGGAGCTCTCGGATCACAGAATGATTTGGGAGTCCCTCAAATGCTGATTGAAATCAAATTGGGAGGAGTGGAGCCCACTTCCAATCAAGACACCGATGGCGACGGACTTTACGACTACGAAGAAATCCTTTACGGAGGAAATCCCGAAGTAAAAGACACCGACGGTGACGGTTTCTCCGATCTTGATGAAGTCTATTTTCAAGGAACCAATCCCGATAGTTTCGACACGGACAAAGACGGAAGACCGGACATCACCGATGTCGAACCTCTGATTTACAATGCTCCGGAGCTGAAACCTCAAGAAGTCACCGATTACATTGCGGACAACCAAATCACTACTTCGCTCGGACAAACCGATTCGGATGAAGACGGCATTTCCGACCTGCATGAAATGATTCTCTACACGGACCCTCAAGATGACGACAGCGATGCCGACGGAATCTCCGATGGCGATGAAGTCCTCCATTTGGGTACCGATCCGAATACAAGCACCCTGGCCAGTGCCGCCGGCGTGATGCGCGTGGTGAACACCGCCCCTGAAGAAAAAGTGGAAGAAGGAAAACAGTTTTACATGGGAAACGCCATGCCGAACGAAGTCATTCAAATCAATGAAATCGATGAAGACGGAAACCTGATTCTTCTTGGAGAAGCGCTTGCCGATGACGAAGGTCGCTTTGCCATTTACACGGATGAAGAATTGGAAGCCGGAAGTCACAATCTTATATTGACCAGCGGTGAAGACGAAATCAAAGACATCGGCTCTACGTTCTCCGTGGATGTGGTGGCGGTGGCCGATAGACCCGAATTTGTAAATTTGGGCTTGGCGGATGGCACAACCATAGTTGAAAAGCAGCCGACCTTATCCTTAAAGATTCCTGCCGACCACATGCTCGTCGTGACATGGCAAAGCAGCATTTACAGTCAAACCTTGATTGCCGATGCCAGCGACGAAACCGTTGAAATCAGGCCTCCCGAAGAACTCGAATTGGGAGAGCACTCGGTAACTTGGTACGCCGTCGATTTGGAAACGAATCAAAAGAGCAGTCCCACTCAAGTGAACTTCAACGTTTCAACCACCGCTTTCGTAAGTGGTGAAGCGGCGGGAAGCAACTGGCTGGTGATCGCCCTGGGCAGCTTGACCGTTTTGGCCAGCTTAACTGCCCTTGCTCTGTTCTTCCGAAGTCGTAGAATGAACGCGTAACTCACCTTATGCGCCACACCAAAATTCTGGCGACCCTGGGCCCCGCTACGGAAGAGAAATCTGAAATCCGTGCGCTTGTTCAAGCCGGAATGGACATTGTTCGTTTGAATTTTTCACACGGCACTTTCGATCAGTTTAAAAAAATCGTTAAAAATATTCGTGCAGTGGAGAAGGAAACCGGCAAGACCGTGGCCATCCTTCAAGATTTGCAAGGACCTAAAATTCGATTGGGCGATTTGCCCGAAGGACAAATTTCGGTGAGTCGCGGAGACATTGTTACATTTTCAACCGCTGCACGCAGTGCAGTCTTAAATAAAGAAAAAAACACCATCCCTCTCCCCTATCCCGTGCTTCCAAAAGTCCTCAAAAAAGGGCACGCTTTACTGATTGAAGATGGCCTTATACGAACAAAAATTTTATCCATCAAAGGCCGGTATATTCGTGCGCAAGTTTTGGTGGGCGGAATTTTGAAATCCAAAAAAGGAGTGAACATTCCAGACTCCCGCCTTCCCTCCTCGGAAGCTTTAAGCGAAAAGGATAAAAAAGATTTGGCTTTCGGCGTAAAATCCTTGGGCGTGGATGCCATTGCTGTTTCTTTTGTGGAAACGGCAAAAGATATGGAACGTGTACGAAAAGAAGTGGCTCGTTACACCTCACGGCCGGTGAGTTTAATCGCAAAAGTGGAACGTCCCAAAGCGCTCAACAACATCGAAGAAATCATTCGTGCCTCCGACGGCATTATGGTGGCGCGCGGCGACTTGGGAATTGAAATTCCAGCCGAGCAAGTTCCCATCGAGCAAAAACGAATTATTGCTTTGTGCCGCCGCGCCGGCGTGCCGGTGATTATCGCCACGCAAATTTTGCAATCGATGGAACAAAATCCTTTGGCAACGCGCGCGGAAATCAGTGATGCGGCAAATGCCATTTTTGAACACGCCGACGCCTTCATGCTTTCCAACGAAACGGCGGTGGGCAAATATCCCGTTCGAGCCGTGCAGACTTTGGCTAAAGTGGCGGCGGCCACCGAGGAAGCCATCTTTAAAAACCAGGAACTTTTCCCTATCCCTGCCTCCACGAATCCGGAACTCATTGAGGATGAAACGCTCGCTCTGAACGCCTGCATGGTCGCGGACCAAGTCGATGCGGAAGCCGTGGTGGTGCTCACTCGCAAAGGCTACACCGCCGCCGCCATTGTGAAACATCGTCCCAAAAACCGCATTTTAGTGGTGACAGACTCCATTTACACAGCTCGCAACCTCCATTTTTTCTGGGGAATTCATGATG
>MFXB01000049.1:5843-7383 GCA_001787475.1 Candidatus Peregrinibacteria bacterium RIFCSPLOWO2_01_FULL_48_20 | reverse complement strand
GAAAAATTGTTATTTGCTCATCGGCCATATGGGTAGCGAAGACTGCATGTATGGTTTTTGGTTGGGTGATTCCAAAGACTGCATCGACTGTGCCTTCACGGAAAAAAGCGAATTGGCTTACGAATGTGTGGACGTGCGCGGTTGTTACAGCTGCGATTATTGCCAGGATTGTTTGAATTCTTCTTTTTGTGAATTTTCTTATGATTTGAAAGGATGCGAATCGTGCTTTGGATGCATCAATCTTCGCAACAAAAGTTTTTGCATTTTTAATGTGCAGTACGACAAGGAAACGTACAAGCAAAAGACGGCGGAGCTCAGGACGCGTTATTATAAGGGCGATCGGAGGGAATTTGATGAGCTCTTGGAGCGCGAGCCGCACGTTTATTTGCAAGGGTTTCAAAATGAAAACGTTGTGGGTGATCATATTTTTAATTCGCGAAACTGTTATTCCTGCTTCGATGTGAATTCCATAGAAGACTGTTATTACATGTTCAATGCCTACACCGTGAAGGATTGCATGGACACCGTTTACACGAATACGAATTCTGAATTGAATTATTTTTGTCAGAGCGCGGTGAATCTTACGAACTGTAATTTTTGTAATGTTTCGTGGTACTCGCAAAGCTTGGAATATTGCGAGTATGTTTTCAATTCGCACGATTGTTTCGGCTGCGTGGGGCGTAATCATGCTCAGTACGAAATTTTGAACCAGTCTTACCCCAAAGAGGAATATTTTCGTCGCGTGATGGAAATCAAGGAGCAAATGAAGGCCGAAGGGACATACGGACGCTGGTGGTGGGAAACGCCTTATCCCGAGCTGGAGCCCAGTCCGGCGTATATGGCGCTTCAGTACTATTGAGTTCGACTTTACAAGGAGTTATATCATAGCTATACTAAATATAGTTAATAGTTATATATGCAATCACAAGTTATTTTTAAAACAGAGCAGAATCTGAAAAAAGCAGCTTTAAAAAAAGCAAAAAAAGAAGGTATGAGTTTGAAGATGGTTTTAAACCACTGTATGAAAGATTATGTAGATGGCAAAATTCATTTTTATTTTTCTTATCAAAAAGAACCCGAAGTTGAGATCTTGGAAGTGACACCTGACCTTCAAAAGAAAATGGATAAAATTGTTGATCTGCTTAAATGATCCTTATTTGTCGCTCAATTTTGAAGAAAGAACTAAATCCCCTTAAGGACTATTTTTCGATGGAAGTGGTTATCGAATCTATTCTAAAAGCCCGAAAAGGTTTGGGAGAAGAAATAAAGGGTTCTCCGATGAAAAATGCCAAGTTGGTAAAAGTTTACTTAACAGGCAAAAGAGGTGCAGGGAGGGTGGTTCATTTACTCCTTGTTAATAAAAACCATTGGATCCCTTTGGTGCTTAGATTGAAAAAAGATAAGCAAGTGGGGGAGAATATAAGTATTCATAATCCCGCATTTAAAAAACTGCTTGAGAAAAATATCGACCTTGTTCTGGAAGATTTAAAAAATGGCGACTATAAAAGTTTATCCTTACTATGAAAATTTTGATTTTTGG
>MFXB01000049.1:0-5823 GCA_001787475.1 Candidatus Peregrinibacteria bacterium RIFCSPLOWO2_01_FULL_48_20 | reverse complement strand
TTTTTGGGAAGGGTTACATCGCGAACAAGTTTAAGATTTTTTTTGGCGAGGAGGCGGAAATTTCGAATGTGCGAATTGAGGATTTTTCGAAGGTGAAGGCGGAACTCGAAGTGAAGAAGCCGGACGTGGTTTTGAATTGCGCGGGGAAAACGGGAAAGCCGAATGTAGATTGGTGCGAGGATCATAAAATGGAGACGCTGTTCGGCAATGTGACGGCTCCGCTTATTTTGGCTCGCGCCTGCGAAGAGCTCGGGCTTTACATGGTTCACATTGGAAGCGGTTGCGTGTATGAAGGTGATAAAGGCGGAGAAGGTTATTCGGAGGAAGATGCGCCCAATTTTGATGGCAGTTATTACTCGCGGACGAAAGCATGGAGCGAGCACATGCTGAAAGATTTTAATGTTTTGCAGTTGCGGCTGCGCATGCCGTTTGATTCGATTCCGAGTGAGCGCAATTTTATTACGAAAATCGTGAAATATAATAAAGTGATTTCCGTGCCCAATTCGATCAGTGTTTTGGAAGATTTTTTGAAGGCGGCGAAAGTGCTGATCGAAAAACGGGCGACCGGCGTTTATAATGTGACGAATCCGGGGACCATTACGCATCAAGAAATTTTGGACTTGTACATTGAGCTCGTGGATCCGACTTATCATTATGAACTTTTTAGTATTGAGGAAATGGAAAAAATCACGAAAGCCAAAAGGTCCAACTGCGGGCTGTCCGTGAAAAAACTTGAAGCGGAGGGCATTCATTTGCGGCCGGTTGCCGAGGCGGTTCGAGAGTCTCTGATTGAATATCAAAAAAACATGGAGTAGTGTGTGCGTACACGCTTATGATCCAGGGACCCAAAAATCTTGTTCTTCATGATTATGCTCGCTATTTTTTCATTTTAGCGATTGCCACCGTACTCGCTCTTTTCTTTTGGGTGATTTCACCGTTTTTAAATGTGCTTGTGTACGCGTCCCTCATCGCGGTGGTGTTCAATCCTGTCTTCAAGTGGATTTCAAAAGTGCTTCGCGGGCATACGGGGATCGCCGCTTTTCTCACGACTTTAGTGGTGATGCTCGTGGTGCTCACGCCGCTCACGTTGTTTATTATTTTCTTGGTTCAGGAAGCGGTTTCCGCCTATGACATTTTGGACAGTAAATTGGTGGAAATTGACTTTGAATCCTTCCGTTTCACCGGAGCTTTCAGTGATCTGCCTTGGATCGGGGATATTTGGGCAAATTTGGCTCAGCGTTATAACCTTCGTGAACTCTTGGGAAATTATAATTTTGATATTTTCTCTTTGGTGAGAGATTTGGGTGAAAAAATCAGCACGTTTTTGGTTTCGCAAAGCGGCACGGTTTTGAAGAGTGTGGGTGACACGATGATTGGGGTGCTCATTTTGCTTTTAACCATTTTCTTTTTCTTCCGCGACGGAGAAAATCTCACGAACTTTTTAAAACGACTCAGCCCGCTGCCGACCAAGTATGAAAATGAAATCGAGAACAAGTTGCGCGAGACCACGTACGCCATTGTGGTTGGAAACTTTGGTACCGCGATTCTGCAAGGACTTGTGGGAGCGATTGGGTTTGCCATCGCCGGCGTGGATAATGTTTTATTTTGGGGAACCATCATGGCTTTTGCCTCGCTCATCCCTTATATAGGCGCGGCTTTTGTGTGGTTTCCGGCTTCCCTTGCTTTTATGGTTCAAGGCGAATGGGTTTGGGCGATTTTCCTTTTCCTTTGGGGCCTTTGTTTGATTTCCATTGTCGACAATGTGGCTCGTCCGATTCTTATTGGAAGTCGCAGCAAAATGCACCCGCTCGCCACTTTTTTGGTGGTTTTGGGAGGTATCTTCGTCTTCGGTCTCAAAGGAATTATTTTCGGACCTTTGATTCTAAGCTTAACCGTGACGATTATTCACATTTATCAATTGGAATACCACGAAGTACTCAAAACTTAGTCGGCGTAATGCTTGGCCAGTTCAATCAAGGTTCTTAAGCCCGCCGTAGTTGCGCCGTATTTTGTACTTGGTGTTGGATGTTCCACCCAAGCGGTTCCACCAACATCCAAATGGACCCAAGGTGTTTTTTCAACAAAGTGTTTTAAGAAAGCGGCTCCCATAATGGCACCGGCGCGAACGCCGTCGGTGGTGTTTTTCAAATCGGAACAGTTTCCTTTGCAGAGTTTCACAAAATCTTCATCGAGAGGCAGAGGCCACATGCGTTCGTGCACGCGTTTCGCGCAGTCCAAAACACAGTCCAGAAATTTTTGTTCCGTTCCCATGACACCGGTGATGGTGTAGCCCAAGGCCACCGTTACCGCACCGGTTAAAGTGGCGATGTCGATCATTCGTTTGGGTTTGTAATTTTTTTCCGTGTAAGAAAGTGCGTCGGCCAAGACCACGCGGCCCTCCGCATCGGTATTGTTCACTTCGATGGTTTT
Source organism: Candidatus Peregrinibacteria bacterium RIFCSPLOWO2_01_FULL_48_20 (assembly GCA_001787475.1). GTDB lineage: Bacteria > Patescibacteriota > Gracilibacteria > UBA1369 > 2-02-FULL-48-14 > 2-02-FULL-48-14. Next base: position 3,393 of record MFXB01000049.1, on the reverse strand, counting down.
TCCATTGTAAGCTTTTACCACATCGCCGGGATGTTGAGCGCGATCGGAAATGGCGTTTTCCGCGCACGCCATCACGCCCAAAAAGTAACCCGGAACCTTATTTTCGGCCAAAGTCTGCAAAGTTCCCAGCACAATTGCGGCTCCGGTCATGTCTTGGTTCATGGTTTCGATGTGCCCCGTGGGTTTTAAGTTGAGTCCTCCCGTATCAAAAGTGATTCCTTTCCCGATAAAAGCGATGTTCGGCTCCTTGGCTTTGGATTTGTGACGGTATTCCAGAATCACCATACACGGTTCGCTGCTTGCCCCTTGGCCCACTCCGGCCAGGGCGTGGCAGCCGAGTTTTCTGAGTTTTTTCAAGTCGAGAACGGTCACTTTAAATCCGGATTTTTTTCCGACTTGCTCGGCGATCTTTGCCATGTCCATCGGATTCAAATCTCCCGCGCAGGTATTAATGAGATCCCTCACGGACGGTGAAACGTGTTCGAAGGATTCAATCCAAGTGAGTTGTTCACAGTGTCCCTTTTTGACGGTAGGGAGCACGAAGGTCACTTTTTCCAAAGAGGGAGTTTTTTTATCCTGAGCTTTGTAGCGTTTGAATTCGTAAGTCCCGAGCACAAAGCCATAGGCCAATTCGGAAAAGTCGGCTTCATCGGTGAGGATGGTAATGCTCGTCGCTTTTGCCGCTTTTGCGCAATCGGAAATTTTCGCCCCCAAAAATTCAGTGGCTTGAGGGACAGCTTCGGCATTTTTTCCACGACCCAGAAGCACAACACGTTTCCACTTTGAACCCTCCGGGAAAAGCGTCAATGTTTGACCTTCATCTCCTTCAAAATCTTTCGATTTGAAGCGCGCTTCAACTTGTTTTGCGGTTTTCGCTCCCAATGCCGATTTCATTTTGGCATTCAAAGTTTCGCTCTTGAAAAATGAGAGAAATAAAACGTCGGACGTCGTGAGCGAGGTGCTGAGAGCAAATTTCATGAAGCGAAGATAAAAAATAATCGTCGTCACATTACAATAGTTTTCAGTTCTGCAGCAAGTATGATTTAATGGAGATCGTGAAAAAGTCCACGCTTTACACCATTTCCGCTTTTGTTTCCGGAGCCGCCGTGATGGCCATTGAAATGAGCGCCACGCGTCTTTTGGCACCTTATTTTGGAAACTCTCTTTATGTGTGGACCAATGTGATCGGGCTCATTATGATGGCACTCGCCGCCGGTTACTACTGTGGCGGACGGCTTGCCGACCAAAAGCCCAAAGCTTCCATTTATTTTTCTTTGATTTTTTTGACGGGCGCATGGGCTCTCGTCATACCGTTTGTTTCCGGACCGTTTTTTGCAATCATCACGCGGAGTTTTTCCAATTTGGCGGAAGTGGTGCGTATCGGATCTTTTGTGGCGGTGGCTTTTTTGTTTGTTTTCCCTCTATTTTTACTTGGCATGATCGTGCCTTTTACCGTGAAGATGGTTTTAGTGCACGTGGAAGAAGCCGGCACGGTTTCCGGAAAAATTTCCATGATTTCAACCCTTGGAAGTTTGGTGGGAACTTTTCTCCCCGCTTTTGTGCTCATTCCCGTTCTCGGAACCACCAAAACTTTTGTGTGCATCGGAATCGTGCTCATGCTGCTCGCGGCCTTTGGACTTCGTAAATGGATTTTTGTGATCATCGCCTTGGCGAGTGTCGGTTTTCTTTGGTTGGTTCCTCCCGTTTTCGCCCACGATTCCATTATTTACGCCAAAGATTCTCCTTACGGTTTTGTTTTTGTCACGGAGGATGAGGAAGGCGTTCGCCGTCTTCATGTGAACAATCCCATCGGCACTCAATCTTTGTACGATCCCGCTTCACCCTTGGCACCCGAACCTTATTATTACTCTTATTTTGGAGTGCTTCCGGCGATGGTGGAAACGCCTCAAACGGTTCTTATTTTGGGACATGGGGGAGGAAGTTTTACGCGCATTTTTAATGCCTACTATCCGGAACTTTCCGTCACCGGAGTGGAGATCGATCCCACCATGACGGAGGCGGCCGAGCTCACCATGGGACTTTTGGATGCGACGGTGGAAATTGTTTATGCGGACGCGCGAACTTACTTACTCAACACGGAAAAAAACTACGATCTGATTCTGGTCGACACCTATCAAACTTCCAGTATTCCCGCTCATTTGGCCACGCATGAGTTTTTTGAATTGGTTCATTCTCGTTTGAACGAAGGTGGCTTGGTGGCCTTGAACGCTTCCTCCGCTTCCGGTGATTTTCTCAATTCTTTGGTGAAATCCGTGGACATCCACTTTGATCAAATGGCGGCCTATGCCGTGCCGAACAGCACCAATTCCATGATTTTGGGCAGCGATGATTTGAATTTCGACTTCCTTAGGGCGGTACCCGAGATGCTTAGCGAAAAAGCCGCTGCGGTTACCGAGGGTTTGTATGAATTCAGTTTTTCCGATGAAGTGGAAGTTTTCACGGATGAAAAAGCCACGCGCGTCGAAATTCTCAGTGATGCGATGCACATGCAAGTTTTACAGGGTTTCTAAACCATTACTCGGTGGGCATCGTAGCCTTCTTCGACGGGATGCCAGAAGTCGGCTTGTTCTTCTCCCATGCGCCAGCACAGGAAAACCTCTTGTTCTTGGTGGACGCTTGGAAAATCCACAATTCCTTCGATGGGGTCTCTCAGCATGCAGCCCACTTGAGCCAATTCGCCGTTGCAAACTTTTAACCGATCCAATTTTTCACGGACGGTTCTTTCCCTGCTGTAACGCTCGAATTCTTCGGCCGTGGGATTCACTTTAAAGGTCATCAGTTCCATCCAAAGGGTCTGAATTTCTTTCACAACGGGAGCTACGAAAACAAGTGAACGATTGGCTTCCTCGAGTGTAAAAGTTTTTCCCATACAATTTTGGGTTATTCGCTTCTCACTTATTATAACGTTTTTTCAGTGGTGAGTGTTTCAAGTACTTCCGCGACGTGGCCGGGAACACTGACCTTTCTCCACGATTTCACAATTTTCCCCGTCTCGTCAATCAAAAAAGTGCTGCGCTCCACTCCCATGAAGGTTTTTCCGTACATGCTTTTTGGCTTCCACACGCCAAAGGCATCCAGCAGTTCTCCTTTTTCGTCGGCGAGCAGTTCAAAAGGCAGTCCGTATTTTTCAATAAATTTATCGTGCGATTTGAGCGGATCTTTGGAAATGCCAACAATCACAGTATTGGCGTTTTCGTAATTTTTTAAATTGTCTCGAAAGTCGCAGGCCTCCGTTGTGCAGCCGGGAGTGTCATCTTTCGGATAAAAATAAAGTACGAGTTTTTTCCCTTTGAAATCGGTCAAAGCTAGGTCTTTCCCGGAAGAGGAGGGGAGGCGAATAGCGGGAACCGGATTTCCAACGTCGAGAGCCAT
>MFXB01000048.1 GCA_001787475.1 Candidatus Peregrinibacteria bacterium RIFCSPLOWO2_01_FULL_48_20 | reverse complement strand
TATAGTAAACGCACAAACATTATCTATCCTTTAAGGAAAACGCCATGAAAAAATCTTATTTTGGACTCTTGTCCCTTTTCCTGCTTTCCGGCCTTCTGCTATCCGGCTGTGAGAAACTCTGGGAATGGCCTTTTGGTTCGGAGGATTCGGAAATAACTTACGACGACACCGGCTTGGGCGACTACTGGGGCACTTCCCCCACTGACGCCACGAGCACGCTCAACCGCTACACGGATCTCATCAACGACGTATACGAGCAAATCAAATATTTGGAGGACGACACCTACTACTTTGAAGCCGGCATTGCCGATTACGACACCTACGGTTACGAGCCTTATTTCAGCTGTTATTACGAAATCTATGACCGAGACGCTCTCTACGACGCTACCATGAACCCCGTGGGACTCACGGTCGAAGAAAGTGCGGACCTCACCGCTCAGGCCACCGCCATTTTTGCCGCTTCCGATAACGCCGAGGGCATTTGCAAGGAACTTGGGAAATACGTGACCGCCCAAGATTATAAAGATGATGATTTCGCCGCGGGCCTTATTTTGATCGATGAAATTTACACTCAAACCGACGCTTACTACGATCTCCACAACGCTCTTTTGGATAAAATCGACACCCTCTTTGATGCATACAACACCTGGGAAGTGGACATCTCCGACCCCACCAGCGTGGGAATCGACAATATGAATAAAGATCTCGACAAAGCGGAAGCCGTTTTGGACCTCGTGGAAGATGCCTATTTGGAAGGGTCCATGGAAGGAAAAACCGCCGAACTTCAAGCGCTTTACGATGAACTCTCCGTCTCGGCGACCGACCATACCTCCAATGCCCCCGACGTTTCCGATTATGTGATTTACTACTACGAAGATTTCTACAGCTTGGTGGACGGCAGTTTCCTCCCCACAACGAAACGTGCACTCCGCAGCTTGGAAAACAGTGACTTGGATGCGCTTGGCACCGACTATTACGACATTCTCGACACCTACAACTTGCTTGTGGATGACTACAACTACTACCTCGACTCCAGTGGATACTGATCTTCGTCTCGGACAAAAATTTTTACTTTCCACCGCCGCCATTCTCGGTTATATGGCGGTTTGGGCGCTCATCCTGCTTCCGCCCGCGCTGCTTCTTTCCGGCGACGCGCAAGTGATTGTTCTAGCCGTTTGCGGCGCCCTCATTTTCCTTCTCTACCTCCCCTGGTTTTTCTGGAGCACCAATCACATTTGGCAGTTCAAAGGGAGCGGCCAACCGATCTCTTTTGAAAATCTCAAAAAAGAAATTTTGGCCATCAACACTTTCGATTCCGCCGTCATGGTCACCGAAAAAAATCCCCGGCACCTTGTTGTTACATGGAAGTATGTAGACGCCACTTGGTTTGAAGTTTTTCGCAAGGCAGGCATGACAAGCACCTATTTCCTCCACATAAAATTCAATCCGGAAAAAAACGCCGTTTACTTGGTGGACAGAACAAAAACCATCAAATGGCACAAAGGCCCACTCGGCTTCGCCAAAAGTTTCTCGCTTTTCTCGGGAATTCTCATGAACAAGCTCGCCATCGGAAAAGCCTGGGGCATTCGCGAAAACTTCTCCATCGGCAAACTCTACGACTACAAATTCTCCCCCGAAGAAATCAAAAACCCCGTCATGAACACTATTCTCCGCTCGGGCTGGAACCTGCGCTTTGCGTTGGTTTAAAAACTGGAGCCATCGAACGGGATTGAACCGTCGACCCCCACCTTACCATGGTGGTGCTCTACCACTGAGCTACGATGGCATTGCTCGCCAAAGTAGTTAAGCAGATAGATTTGTTTAACGCCAGCGTTTTTTCACGCAAAAAAATTTTCGGAAAAACAAAGGACGACATTTGCCGTGGACCCGGGCGTAATTGGAGCGGTGGGACACACCGTGCGCGATTAAGCGCCCAAAGTCCGCCGGAATGGATCTCACAAACAATGTCGGCCTTTTGTCGTGAGATATTCTAAAGAAGCGTGACGACAATGTCAAGCTAAAGGACTAAACAATAAGAAGAATGGCTGCCTTAAGCCAAAAAGTGACAGTAGACACGGCCGTCCAGACAAAGGATTGCCCAAAGATTCTGTCGAAAAGATAAAGGTCGGCGACCATGAGCGCGATAAAATACGGCATTCCTTTTCTCAAAAAAGTTTCGTACTTCTCTTGGTGCCTGTGTGGAATGAAAATACGCACGAACTTAGAACCGTCGAGCGGCGGGAAAGGCAGCATATTAAAAATGAAAAGCAGGAGGCTGAGGTCTAAAACCGCTCCCCCAAAAATCTGAACTGGATTTCCTTCCGGAAGATAAGAAAACGGAATGGCCGCCAAAAACGCCAAAATAAGATTTGCCAAGGGACCGGCAAAAGCGGTGAGCGCTTCATCGCGATGCGGATGTTCAAAGTTGCGAGGGTTCACCGGCACGGGCTTTCCCCAACCGATTCCCACCAAAAAAAGCATCAGCGTACCGAGAAAATCCATGTGCGCGAGGGGGTTGAGAGTGAGCCTTCCCTCCCGATGAGCCGTGGGGTCGCCCAAACGGTTGGCCATCCACGCGTGACTGAATTCATGAACGGTCAAAATGAGGATGAGCGCTCCCAGGTAGTAGAGTGTAAGAAACATGCCCTCAGTCTAACAGGAAAAATCTGCTTGCCAAATTTCAATTTCTCCCTTAAGATTCGCGAGCTATGTCTAAAGTCTGTCAACTTACAGGTGCGCGTCCACTCAGTGGAAACAAGGTCTCTCACTCGAATCGTAAGACGAAACGTCGTTTTATGCCCAATTTGGTGAAGAAGACACTCATCGACGAGAAGAGTGGAAGCAAAGTTGTCTTGTATGTCACTGCTCGCGCGCTTCGCACGCTCGCAAAAAATCCAAAAAAATTCGCGAAACAGATTGCAAATTATGCAAAAAAAGACTTGAAGAAAAAATCAAAATAAAATATAGTGGCTGTGCGTTCAGAATAAGCAACCAAAAAAAGCTCCTCCCTAAATCGGGGCTTTTTTTGGTTTTGCACCCCGACGCCAAGAACCCTTGTCTAAGCTCAGGTTGATTCCTAAGGCCTTTTCCGCTAAAACAATTGAGCTCAAACGGAAGGGTCGCATAGTGGCCTAGTGCGCACGCTTGGAAAGCGTGTAAACTCGCAAGGGTTTCGGGGGTTCGAATCCCCCCCCTTCCGCCAAGGTGGATTTTTGTGTGAACTATGCTATAATCCCTTTCCATTTAACCGATGATAATGGGAAATTGCGACCACATTGTTGTTTCAAGACCAAAACTTCTGAGCACACCCGAACGAGAACATGAAAGTGCTGTCGATGCGGCTTTGGCGGCCAACAGGAAAAAGCTGGTGTCACTTCAACCCGCGTCTGAAGACTTGATGACCGAACCCGGCGAATACAAAGTCACGGAAAACTACAAGCGCGACTTGGCGGGCATCTATGGCGAAAAATTAAGAATTCTCAGTACAAACGACCCTCGATACGCCAACCTCGCACTTCTGAACAGACCTCGTCCCTGTGATTGTTTTGTAGTCTACATCAAAGCCGGCAGACCGCAATTTGCTAAAGTCCGCAGGGTCACTATTGAGAAAACATCAAAGCGCTAGAAGCTTGCAAGAAAGTCCACACTTCGCTACAATATAATAAATTATTAATTTATTATTTATGAATGTCGTTAAAGTAACCACAAGCGGGCAAATCACTATCCCCGCAGAGATCAGAAGTAAGTTTAAAACTCAAATTTTTTCTTGTGAGTTTACGGAGGAAGGTTTTTTATTTCGACCTGTCGAAGTAAATCAGGCGAAACCTAAAAAGTATAAATACAAGATGGCAGACTTAAAAAAGTGGAAAATCCATAAAAGCAAATGCCCTGACGAACATAATTTGGCCGGGAAAATCGATAAAATCATTTATACCCTTTGACGTACCTTCTTGATTCCAATCTCATAATCGCTTATTTTAGACCGTCGGAAGATAAGTATGACACCGCCTGTCAGTTCATTGACCCTCTGGAGTCTTTTGCAATACATGATTATGTCCTCGCCGAAGTGGCAACCGTTTTGCAACTTCGAGAGGGGCATGAAGTGGCTAAGCGAGCTATCGATTTTCTCCAGAGCACAGAAGGCTTACGCTTTCTTCGTTTAAGTCAGGATGAGCTGGAAATGACCTTGGACCTTTTTTTGCGGCAAGAAGATAAAATTTCATTTGTCGACGCCAGTTTGTTGATTCTCGGGCGAGAAAGAGACTTGGTCTTGGCTACTTTGGATCAAGACTTGGTAAAATGCGGAAAAAAGCGCTTCCCTCGCAGACACTAAAAAATCCCGCCTAAGCGGGACATTCTAGACTGAGAGCCGAAGCTCTGAGATTTGGGGAAGACACTACTCAGCCACTTCTTCTGCAGGTTCGTCTTCGATGACAAGACCCGCATCGTCATCACCGGTAACTTCTTCGTCGGTGCTGTCCGTGCTGCTGCATCCGGCAAGCGAGAGTGCTAAAATTCCGAAGGAAGCGAGCAACATTTGCATGAATTTTTTCATGTGCAAAAGTTAAAGGATAAAAACTGGACATAGTCTAGTCACGTTAACCGCACCTTGTAAACAGATTTAAATGCTTTGCCGTTGCTAAAAACTTAAAATTGACGGCTTCTAATACTGTCTTCTATTGTGTACGGCATGCAAAAGACTCTTCTAAAAAACAGGAAAGCCTTCCACGAGTATGAAATTTTGGAACACTTTACGGCAGGTATTGTGCTGCACGGCCATGAGGTTAAATCCTTAAAATCCGGCGGCGGACATTTCACGGGTTCCTACGTCACCACCCGGAACGGAGAGCTTTTTTTAGAACACTTCCACATTCCTTTATATAAAAAAACCACTCTTGAGAACTATGAGCCTGAAAGAACACGGAAACTTTTGGTACGTAAAGCGGAAATTCTAAAAATCTCTAGTGCGCTTCACACGGCGGGTGTTACTGTGATTCCGCTCGAATGCGGCCTCCAAAACGGCAGAATTAAAATCGAATTCGCGCTGGCTCGAGGAAAAAAGCAGCACGACAAACGTGAAGACCTCCGAAAAAAAGATGCCGACCGCCGCATAAAGAGCGCTATAAGGAATTACTAATTTTCCCCCACCCCCATGCACGTCATTTATTCCACGCTCGTTCAAGAACTCCACAGTTTTGCAAAAGCTCACCAATTTGAAAAAGCCGTTCTGGGTCTTTCGGGCGGTCTCGACAGCGCCGTTGCGCTTTGCATCGCCATTCGCGCGTTTGGCGCCAAAAATGTCACAGCACTCATCCTGCCGGAAATGGGAACCACTCCGGGAGACGACATCGATCATGCCAAAATTCTTGCCGAGTTTTTCGGCTGCGAAGTGGAGTACCAGCCCATCAATAATTTTTTGGTGGATTTTCACTTCGTGCCTTGGGATCAAAACGAAGAAGCCGCTCAAAATCTGCGTGCTCGCATGCGTGCAACGGTTCTTCATCACTACAGTGAAGTTCACAACGCCATGATCATTGGAACCGCCAACAAAAGCGACCTTCAGCTTGGTTTTGGTCAATTGGATGGAGCATTCACCGGTCACCTGCACATCCTGGGCGACCTTTATAAATCCGACGTGATCGACTTGGCCCGCGCCCTCAATCTTCCTCCCGAACTCGTGGACGGCCCTTACTCCCGCAATCTTAAATTTCACCAAACCGACGAAGAAGACTTGGGCGCCTCCTGGAACAAAATTGATGACATTCTCCAACAACTCGAAGACAAAGTGGAGCCGGACGCTCTCATCGAAAAAGGTATGGACGCTCTCCTCGTCCACAAACTCATCCGCCTGGTCCATGAAAACGAAGCGCTGCCCAAAAGCGTTTCCACTATCCATGTGGGCCGCATCAGCGAATCCATCAAAAATGCCCAAAAAGCCGAGGCGGAGAGCTTAAGCTAGTCCTGAGTACTGAATAGGATCAATCTTTTCACCGTCCTTTCGTGCCTCGAAGTGAAGGTGGGCACCCGTTGTTCGTGCTCCAGTATTCCCGATTTTTGCAATTTCCTGTCCTGCCACAAGGACATCTCCCTTTTCAAATGGAGGTTTTTCTTCCAGATGACGGAAAGTATAAGTCATTTCAGGATTTTCAGGATCTTGAAGAGTGACGGCATCTCCACCACCACTTGAGGAATCAACCCTCACCACTTTCATCGATCGTGTCGCAATAATCGGCTCCCCTATGTCTGTATTGCCTTCCCCCAAAGTAATATCAACACCTCCATGAGTATTTTTTCCTTCTCCCAAAGGGTCATCACGGTGTCCAAAGCCGGAAGTAAGACGCGGACTCTTTCCGCTTAGAAAAGTAAATACCGGTGCGTCCGGTTTTAAGAGGTCTGTCAAATTACGAATAAGAGTTTTTGCTTCCTCTTGAACGGACTCCACCGTTTCTTGACCCTCTTTTTTTGTTTTCCCAAACAGTTTTGAAAGCCCGTCCGTAATGGATTTTCCGAGCGTCTTAAAGATTTCAGTGATCTTTGCGCTTGCCATGGAAACACCGCCGAGAAGGGTTCCCCACCATGTTTTATTGCCCGTTTCGGGTTCTTTGGTCTCAGCGCCGGCTGCAGGAGTCGCTCCTTGCGTACCGCGCATGAGTTCCACGTCCGCTCTCACCGCATCCGTCTGACCTGCTGTTTCTCGTTTGGTAGCTGCCACTCCTGCCGCTTTTTTCTGCGCGAGCGCTTCCGACGAAAGTTCGGCATCCTCTTGTGGGGCGGCCTCTTGTTTTTTTGGATCTTCAACTTCCGCTCCTTCACCGGGCCCGGATTTTGGAACAGTGGCGTTCATTAGGAGTTGGGTTGAGGCATACCTTCAAGTTGAATCGCATAGTGATCGGCAACCGTTTCCACGCGACTCGACATTGTTGTCACCACGGTAACATAATCCGCATAAGTGTTCACTTTTTCAATTCCGAACTTTGGAAACGCTTGACCTTTATGGTCCCCCGGAATGGCAGGGACTTGATCTCCGGTGAGTTCACCTCTTTGGAAAGCTTTCATTCTCTTATACCCGGCAGCACCTTCATGATGAGCCAAGTATACTTCTCCCGTTGCATTTTCTGAAGCAAGATCGATGGAACAGTCCAGCGCATTTCTTTTTGCGTACCACGCAATTGCATGCAAGGCGGCGCGAGGATCGCCGGGCTTCGCTTCGGAAAAATCGAGGTTTGCAGCAATAAAACTTGCCCAAGTTTTTTTAATAAATTGACCCAAGCCTTCAGCACTGCTCGCCGTGGCTTTTGCCTCCGCTTTAAAGCCCGACTCAAACCGAGCGATGGCAAGAATGGTCTCAACCGGAACTCCATGTTCTTTTCCGGCTTCCCTCGCAAAATCAATCCACGTTGGGTTTTTTGTGATCACTTCCTGAAGTTGTTTCTCTGCCGCGGCCAGTAGTTTTTGTCGGTCGGGATCTTCAGGTGCAAAGGTTTCATCGTCAACCGTGTACTCTTGGTTTTCGGAGGGCTCTTCTTTCTTTTTCCCCCACAATTTATCCCAAGTTTCCTTGACCCAACCCCACCCACCGGCCGCTCCCGTGGTGAGGGCGAACATCAAGGTTTCCAAACCGGCGGAAAAGGCGTTGCTTCCGCGAGCCTTGGCCGCATCAAAATAGTCGGAAATTTTATCCATAAAAGTCTCTTCTTTTTCCGCCGATGGAGTCGCGGGAGGCGTTGGCGGTGGCACGACTGGCGTTTCAGGTTCAGGTGATGTTTCTGTTTTAGCTTTTGCGGCAGCGGCGGCGGTTTCTTCAGTCACGTCCATTCGTTCACCGTGAAGCTCCCCGATTCGTTCTACGTCAGCCTCTTTCTCCGGATCAGCGGGTTCGGCGATTTCCGGAGCTTTTGGCGCTTCGGGCACTCGTCGTTCCTCCGGACCCTTTAACTGAACATCCGTGGGCATGATTTTGGCGTTTTATAATGGGACATCTTCGATGTCTTATCTTTAAATTATAGCATTTTTTGGGGGATTTTTCCAGAAGGATCTGCTACTATCCTCCCATAAGCTGCTCTTGCCAAAGTAACAACTGTTTCACAATTCACCCCCGAGGGTGAATCCCGCAACATTAAATCCTATGTCAACTCCCCCTCCCCACATCTTTCGTGCCTACGATATTCGTGGATTTGCGCACCTTCCAAAAAGCAAGAACCCTGCGGAGCTCACTCCTGAAACCATCCGTCAGATCGGACTGGGCTCGGGCGCTTATTTTAAGGAGCACCACGGGAAAAATATTGTAGTTTCCTACGACTGCCGCGTGAGCAATCCGGAGCTCGCAAACGCGTTTATTGACGGGCTACGAAGCACGGGCTGTGACCTTACCGTGATCGGAATGGTGCCCACCCCCATGCTGTATTTTGCCGTTTGCCGATTTGGTTTTGACGGTGGAGCGTCCATTACGGCGAGCCACAATCCGAAAGAATACAATGGCGTGAAACTGGTGGGGCGGGAAGCGCACTCCATTTGCGGAGAAGAACTGCAGGAAGTACTCAAACGGATTGAAGCCGGCGTAAGCGAGGAAGCGCAAGGAAAACGAGAGAATTTGGATATTTTCCCGGCTTATCTTGAGAAAATGCTCGAAATCGTGACGATTGAAAGGCCGCTGAAGATTGTGGTGGATAGCGGAAACGGAGCGACGGGACCTTACGTAAAACCGTTTTTTGAGGCTTTGGGCTGCGAAGTGATCCCACTTTTCACGGAGCCGGACGGAAATTTCCCAAACCACGAAGCCAACCCCGAAGAAATCGAAAATATGCAGAGCCTCATTGCGGCGGTAAAAGA
>MFXB01000047.1 GCA_001787475.1 Candidatus Peregrinibacteria bacterium RIFCSPLOWO2_01_FULL_48_20 | reverse complement strand
GCGCTACACCCCGACGTGAACCCTTTTTAGCAGATTTTCTTTAAATGTGTAAGGGATTTTCCAATTGGCCGTCTCATGGTTTGACAGGAAGTCTGATCGGTCTCATAATTCGCTCTCCCTTTAACTTTAAAAATATGTCTATATCCCTATTGCTCCGAACCCTTGGTCGAAGCTTCTTTGTTTTAGTATTTGCTTTGAGTTTGGGTGGGGTTGCGCTTCCCGCTCCCACTGCGGATGCCGCGAGTTGCGCTTTGTCGGATACGGTCTATGTGAATCCGGCCGGCGGTGTGGATAGAGGAGGGTGTTGGGGTTACGACAAATCACATGCTTACGCCACCATTCAGGCGGCCGTCGATTACAAAAATTCTCTTTATACCGGCAGTGAAACGAGTTTTCCCACACTTCGCTACAAACCGAGTGGAGGAACGGAATCGTTTGACAACACGGGAGGCATTCCCTTCCTCATTCGTCCTTACAGCGACTACAGCTCCACAGCGACAGATTTTGGAGTGGAAGGACAAAATATCGAGTTCAAGTATTTCACCTTTTCTTCCGGAGGCGGAATTGAAGTGAGCGGAACCTCAGATTCCATTGAAGTCATTTCCAATCGTTTCAATTCGGGCTCTCAGCTCGAGGTGGAAGACGACAGTGAAGTTTATGTTCAAAACAACACTTTTTCGAGTGCCAACATTTATGTGCACGATAATACCAATCGAGTGAGTGTTTGGACCAATACGTTCAGCGGAACGGCGCCCAATGTGACTATCGGTTCGGTGAATTACGGAAATTGGTACACTTTCGTGCAGGATCAAACGAGCGGGGGATTCGATTTTGTGGGGAACACGGTTTCCGGAGGGCAGGCGCTGAACATGTGGAACTCTTCGGGAGCCATTATTATGTCGAATACGGTGACGGGAACGGGAGCGACGAGCGACACGGCTTTTTACCTTTTCGACACGGATGTCAGCAGTATCGATAACAATACGATTTCTTCCGTCGGAAAGGGAGTAATCGTCTATGGATGGTCCACCACGCCGAGTGTGAACACGGTGGCAGACAATCGGATCACACTGGTGAACGACGCCACCTCGCAAAGCAACGGCATTATGCTCATTTATAGCGATGTGAATACCGTTCAAAGAAATACGGTTTCCGATGCGGATTGGGCCGTTTACTCGGAGAATTCCGCCATCAATTTGGTGGATGCGAATACGCTTTCCTCTTCTTCCGTGGACTTTTTCGTGTACCAAAGCGATCTTGGAACGATTTCAAACAATAGTTTCAGTGCAACCGGAAAAGGCATTTATGTGGTTGAAAACTCCACGGTTGATTGGATTAAAAAAAATTCTTTTGCGGCCGGAAATGCAGGGATCGTGATGGAGTCGAGCTATGGCGATTTTGATGATTGGCATCAAGAAGGACCCGGCTCCGATCCTTCCGGAAGCATGAATACCGGAGGCACTAACATTGTAAACAACACGTTCAATGGAACGAATTTGGGAATCGGTCTTGCCGTCACTCAAATCAATAACGTTCGTAACAATAAGTTCGATCAAGTGGACGAAGGGATGGTGACTTTTTATTCTTCGATGAATTCCGTGCAAACCAACACTTTCACTTCAACCGGAATTTTGGGTAGCGTTGGCATTGATCTTTACGATTCCGGCATCGTCGAAATGGTTCGCAACAGTTTGGATTCTTTTCTCACGGGTCTTGAAATGACGGACAACTCTTCGGTTTCCGGACGCATGGACGGCAATCGTTTTACGGGAGGAACTTATGGAATTTATATGGAAGGCGGGCAGTTTGGGACGCCGCTTGTGAACGGAGTTTTTACCGGAAATCAAACGGGCATCGCCATTGCCGACGGTAGTGTGAACGGCTTCCCCATTCTTTTTTCGACTTTTTACGGACAAGGAGGGCAGGCCGTTGATTTGGGAACGCTTCTCGGGGGAACCATGATTCTTGCGAACAACGTGTTTTCTTATCCTTCCGTTCTCGCTTTGAATGCCACCCGAAGCGGCGATCTTGGTGTGCTGGATTTTAATCTTTATGATTTGCCTGTTTTGGGCGTTGCGGTGGTGGATATTTCAGGGACTCTTTATTCTTTTGAGGATCTTCAGGCGGCCGGTTTTGAAGCTAATGGTTATGAGGAAGCAGGTACCGCTCTTCAAAGTCCCGGGACCGGAAATTTCAGTTTGAACGCGAGCTCGGTTGCCGTGAACAGTGCCGATGGTGCTTACGGCATTGCGCAAGATGCCGGCAACGGAAATCGTCCGGTTTGCAGCGTTTCCGATCGTGGTGCCTATGAGTACAACTCCATGTTTGGTGTGACGGACGCGGATGCGGACGGCCTCTGTAATTTCCAAGAAAATGCCTGGGGAACGTCCAATTCGAGTAGCGACACGGATGGAGACAGCCTCACCGATTACGCAGAAATTTATGTTTATCGAACCGAACCTACGGTGAGCGACAGCGATGGAGACAGTTTCGATGATGGCGAAGAAATTCTTTTCGGCAGCGATCCTTTGGATAGCGCTTCTTACCCCAATGATGGGGATCACGATGGAATGGACGACGACTGGGAAACCGCGTATGGACTTGATCCAACTGATGCGAGTGACGCTTCGACCGACTTGGATTCGGACGGACTGAGCAATCTTGAAGAATATGAAGCGGGTTACGACCCCGGCGACGCGGACATGGATGACGACGGACTTTTGGATGGGGAAGAAGACAGTTACGGGACGGACGCTACGGATGATGACACCGACGGCGATTTTTATTCCGATGGGGAAGAGGTTTCCTACGGCAGCGATCCTCTGGATTCGGCCAGCACGCCGCTCACGATTGACAGCGACGGCGACGGACTTTCCGACTATGAAGAAACGACTCTTTACGGAACGGATCCCGACAGTACCGATACGGATGCGGACGGACTTTCCGATTACGAGGAAGTTATCACTTACGGCACGGATGGAAACGATACCGATTCCGATGATGACGGACTGACCGATTATGAAGAAGCGGTGGGCTATGGAACCGATCCCAATGATGCCGATAGCGATGGGGATGGTCTCAGCGACGGGGATGAGGTTTCGGCATTCGGAACCGATCCTTCCGATAGCGATAGCGATGCCGACACCTTCAGCGACTATGAAGAAATTTTGGGAGGCAGCGATCCTTTGGATGCGTCCAGTACTCCGGACACGGTGGACAGCGATGGCGACGGTTTGACAGACACGGCTGAAGGAATTCTGGGCACCGATCCTTCCGACAGCGACACGGACGACGACGGACTTTCCGACGGAGATGAAGCCTATACGTATGGGAGCGATCCCACTTTGAGCGATACGGACAGTGACGGTTTATCCGATTATGATGAGGCCATTACTTACGGAACGGATCCGGCGGATAGCGACAGTGATGCGGATGGGCTGTCCGATTACGACGAAGTAATCACTTATGGCACGAATCCGAACGACAGCGACAGCGACGGGGACGGACTCAGCGACTCTTTGGAAGTCGGCACCTACGGAACCGATCCCAATGCTGCGGATAGCGATGGGGACGGTTTGAGCGACTATGAAGAAGCGGTGACTTACGGGACCGATGCGAACGATAGCGATAGTGATGCCGATGGGCTTGCCGATTACGACGAAGTGGTGACTTACGGGACCGATGCGAACGATAGCGATAGTGATGCCGATGGGCTTTCCGATTATGAAGAAGTGGTGACTTACGGGACCGATGCGAACGATAGCGATAGTGATGCCGACGGGCTTTCCGATTATGAGGAGGTTCTTACTTATGGAACCGATCCCAATGCTGCAGATTCCGACGGCGACGGTTACGACGATGCCACGGAAATTGCAGCGGGCAGCGATCCACTCGATGCCGCTGAAGATCCCACGGATGTTACAGATACGGACGGGGATGGTTTGTTGGATATCGAGGAGGCTGCTTATGGAACGGATCCCAATGATGCCGATACCGATAATGACGGTTACGACGATGCCACGGAAATTGCCGCAGGCAGTGATCCGCTCGATGCCGCCGAAGATCCCACGGATTTGGTGGACAGCGATGGGGATGGGCTTTCCGATAATGATGAGGCTACCTATGGAACGGATGCTGCCGACACGGATTCGGATGACGATGGGCTCTCTGACTATGAAGAAGTTGTTACTTACGGTTCGGATCCTTTGGATACGGACAGCGATGATGACTTATTCCGTGATGACTATGAGGTTTCTGAAGGAAGTGACCCAGTGGATTCCGGCAGTCAACCGGACCTGACTCTTACTGTTGTGGGGTATAGCGCCCTCGCGGGTTATGGGAATGCTTCCTCCGGATGGACTAGTGCGGAGGTACAATTTTATTTTACTCAAGATGTCACTGCAAGTACCTCAAATGCCGGATATGGCGAAATCTATTATATTCAATATGGGGCGTTCGGGGTCTCTTGGGATGAAACGCAGTATTTTGGATCTCTCACAGTTGCTTATTGCGGGACCGGCACGGCGGAATTTGATCCGACGAGTTCTTCTTGCTCATCGATCGTGGAGTACACCTCTGTATCTTCTCCCGATGGTGTAGTGACACACGTTAGTGATGTACTTCAACTTGATGTTTGGTCGGACTTGGGCTCCTACTATACTTTTGAAGATTGGGAGTGGTTTAGGCCTGTGGTAACCACTTCCACTACGGTGAGGTACTACAGCGCCTTTGAAATCACCTTAACCCCCTGATCCCGAAAGAGCTTGCATTTTTAAAACAATGTGTTATAATTCAGACCTTCCTTTCAACAATGGACCATCTAAGATCCAGCGAAACACGAGAAGCATACTTCGATCGAGTGGAAACACTCACGTTTCCGATCGATTTTGGGGAAAAACTTGTAATAGAACAACAAGTAGCGGGAGAAGCACCTTTGCCGGTCTTTTCTTCTTGCGGGCGCGCTCTTTTAAGATCTCTTCGGGAACAAGGGGTTGTTGATCTGTTTGAAGGTCAGTTTGATCCTTTTTTACTCGAAGAAATTCGCCGCCTCTTGGATAAGTGCAGTAAGAATCGAGGAGCGGAGGCTTTAGCCATGACCTCAGATGAATTTTCAAGAGAATTTCTTGTTCCAAACCAGGATTTGATGATTTATGGGCTTCAATCCAAACTGAGAAGTTTATTCGATTTAAGGAGAGAAATCATTACCCATAGAGACAATATAGCTACAGCGGCACACAGTGAGAGAACTTTGGCATTGGCTTTAACCGTCTTGCGAGAGCATACGGCTCAGCTTACAGAGAGGGTGATGGTGGATGCGAAAACCCGTGTGGGTTCTAATCATGCTCTCATTGATAAGATGCGCTACATTCAAGAAGAACATCCTGAAGAACCTTACGCCGTTATTTTTGCTGACATTGACCATTTTAAAGCGGTCAATGACCTGTTGGGAGGTCACGAGAAGGGAGATATGGTTTTGGAATCTGTGGCGAAGACCATCCAAAGCTTTGCGAGAGAAGGTGATGTCTTTCGTTTTGGAGGAGAAGAATTTGTAGTGATCTTTAAAGATGGAAGTGAAACAAGAGTTTTACAGTTGGCTGAAGCCATACGTTTGGCGATTCAGACTTTATCTTTTACAGATAATGATGGGCAAACCTTTCATGTTACGGTTTCTTTGGGAGTCGCGGTGGGACCTGGGAAACGGGTAATACCCATCACCGAGTGTGACGCTGATGGAAATGTTTCACTTTTAAATAGTGCCGATGCGGCCTTGTATAGGGCAAAGGGGAAACGAGGCGCAGGAAGAGAAGAGGATCCTCGCGGAAGAAATCGAGTGTGGTGTGCCGGCAAAGAGCATCCGGAAATGTTTCCTCACCAAGGAGAGTAAGCCTGCTTTTCATTATGGCTCAACTTCGGAATTTACTTAGTAAACAGGAGTGCTTGAAAAAGCTCGCGGAGGAACCTTTTAAACGGGTTACCCTTTCCTTTTACAGGTACACCAAGCTGGAGTGGCCTGAGGAGCTCAGAGATCGGCTTTACAAGGATTGGAGCGGTTTGGGCGTGTTTGGGCGGGTTTACCTTGCCAGAGAGGGTATTAACGCGCAAATTAGCGTTCCTGAGCCTCGTTTTAAGGCTTTCCAAAGCCATTTGGAGGCTTATGAGCCATTTAGGGGCATGGTCTTTAATATCGGCCTGGAACAGAGAGAATCCTTTTATAAGCTCACTTTGAAGGTAAAGAAGCAAATTGTGGCCGATGGCCTTCCTGAAGACAGTTATGACCTTTCTCAGGTTGGGCATCACCTTACGGCGGAGGGGTTTAATAAAGCGCTCGAAGCAGCTGGGACACTGGTGGTGGATATGCGGAATTTTTATGAGAGCCGCATCGGGCGTTTTGAAGGAGCGATTTGCCCCGACAGCAACACCTTCAAGGAGGAACTCCGGATGGCATTGGATGCGCTGAAGGGCAAGGAAGACAAAAAGCTGCTCCTGTACTGTACTGGAGGTATACGTTGCGAAAAGGCTAGCGCCTACTTGAGGCATCATGGTTTTAAAGATGTGAATCAGCTCCAGGGAGGCATCATTTCTTATGCGCATGCAATCCGGCAAAAAGGCTTGGATTCGCGGTTTAAGGGAAAAAATTATGTATTTGATGAACGGATCAGTGAACCGGTTACGCCGGAGGTTTTGAGCACTTGCGACCAATGTGAGGAACCTTGTGATGCTTACACGAACTGCAATAATGCCGCTTGTAACCTGTTGTTTTTGCAGTGCGCGAGCTGCAAAGAGCGCTTTGGAGCTTGTTGCAGTGAAAGTTGCCGATCTGTTTATGAGCTCCCGGAAGTGGAAAGGCGAGCCTATTATGCCAAGCAGAAGAAGGCGGATTATGGAGTGTATGTGTCGAGGATCCGACCGCAATTGAAATAAGGTTTAAAAAACCCCGTTTTGATACGGGGTTTTTTAGTTTTTAACAGTGCGCTACGCTTCGCTCCGCGTATTATTCATAGAACTCTTCGAAGGCCACATCTACGATCTTGGCGGCTTCGGCACGACTGATGTCGTTCGTTGGGCGGAAGCTGTCGTCGCTGTATCCTTCAATGATGTCGAAGTCGGTGGCAATCACCACGTAGACGGCAAACCAATCGCTGGTTTCCACATCCCAGAAGTCTATGTCGCCGGAATCGAAATCTTCCTCATCTTCACCGGCTATGCGGAGCAAGATGGCCAAGGCTTCGGCGCGGGAGATGTCATCGTTCGGGCGGAAGGTGCTATCGCTGTAACCTTCCACGTATCCTTTGGAGGTGGCATAGGTCACATAGCTGTAGAACCAGTCGTTGGAATCCACGTCGCTGTAGTAAACGCCGGATCTGGCGGAAGGATCAAAGCCGGCATCGAGCAGTACCATCTTCAAGAATTCGGCACGAGTCACGTCTTCATCAGGTTCGAAGTGAGTGGAATCGCGTCCTTGAACGGTATCGCGGTCGAAGAGGTTACAGATGTAGTCTTCTCCCCAGTGGTCGTCGATATCACGGAAGTCGCTGCAGTCGGAGGCCAAATTCACATCGTCATCTTCACCTTCGGCGAGTTCATCTTCGTCTTCTTCCATTTTGTTGTTGCTTTCGTTGTCTTCATCGATGGCATCTTTGGCATCCACAAACACTTCCACCTCAAACTCATCCCCTTCGTCATCGAGGATGTCATCCCCGAGGTCAAAGTGAGTGGAGTCGCCGGCATCGAGCCATTCGCTGTCGCTGGAAGAGGTGCTGAAGCTCTTGCTCCATTCCACGGTTCCGTCCACGTACACGTAAACGTAAACATTTTCGTCGCTATCCACATCTTCGTCGCCGGTGTTGGCGAGAACAAAGTGAAGTTCATCTTCATCTCCTTGTTCGTAGCTTTGAGACCATTCTTTGTCTCCGTCGATATAAACATAGATGTAAACCGTTTCATCGGAGTCCACATCGTCGGTTCCTTCGTTTTCAACGGTGAAGGTCAAATCGCCATCGCTCTCAAGGTCGATTTCTTCCACGTCGAGATCGTCATCATCGTCATCATCTCCATCGTCACCCACTTCTACTTCAACCTCCATTTCGTTGTTGCTTTCATCGGTTTCATCGACGGTCTCACGAGCGTCCACAAACACTTTCACTTCCACGTCGTCTCCGTCATCGAAGTCGTCGAACATGTTGTCTCCAAGGTTGATTTTGCTTTCTTCACCTCCATCCAAGAAGTCTGAATCTTCATCTCCTTGTTCGTAGCTTTGAGACCATTCTTTGTCTCCGTCGATATAAACATAGATGTAAACCGTTTCATCGGAGTCCACATCGTCGGTTCCTTCGTTTTCAACGGTGAAGGTCAAATCGCCATCGCTCTCAAGGTCGATTTCTTCCACGTCGAGATCGACATCATCGTCCGTGTCGTCATCCTCACCATCATCGGCATTGGCATTGGTATCAAGACGGAAGGTATCCGTTACTTGAGCGTCGGTATTGTCGTTACGAGTTGTATCAAAAGTGTCGGTGCGTGTTTCGTAGCCGGTGGCACTGATTTGAACGTTTCCAGAGGTTTCACTCAC
>MFXB01000046.1 GCA_001787475.1 Candidatus Peregrinibacteria bacterium RIFCSPLOWO2_01_FULL_48_20 | reverse complement strand
ATTTCCTTCACGATCAAAATGTGTTGCGCTCCATTGTGGAAGCCGGAGAAATTAAAGCGGAAGACACGGTGGTTGAAATCGGGCCGGGGGAAGGTGCCTTAACCGCAGAATTGGTAAAACGAGCGGGCAAACTTTTGGCGATTGAAAAAGATCGCGACTTGATTCCGTTTCTCCACTTGGATTTTAAAAGTTTTAAAAACTTCGAGCTGATTCAAGGCGATGCTTTGGAGTGGGCTCCTCCTTCCGAATCCTATAAAGTCATCGCCAATATTCCTTACTACATCACTTCTCCCCTGCTGAATCATTTCCTGAAAGAACAATTCATGCGTGGGAATCCGCCGGAGCTTTTGGTGTTAATGGTTCAAAAGGAAGTGGCTGAAAAAATTCTGGCTAAAGACGGGAAACACTCTTTGCTGTCACTGGAAGTGCAACTCTTCGCCGATGTGGAAATGGTGTGCAAAGTGCCGGCCTCGGCCTTCCGTCCACGCCCCAAAGTGGACTCTGCGGTGATTAAAATTCGCGTGCTCCACAAGGCAAGAGTGGAAGGCGATCTTAAGAAACTTTTTTGGCTCTTTCATGTGAGCTTCGCTCAAAAACGAAAAAAACTGAGCAACAACTTGGCCGCTGTTTTCAGAAAGAAATCCACAGAAATGATGGCACTTTTGCAAGAAAACAAAATCAACCCGGATATACGCGCCGAAGCCCTGAATTTCGATGAATGGCAACGCCTGTTTACCGCACTTTATTCAGTTCTTCCTTCATAGCCTGCGCCGCGGCACGCGGATCTTCCGCAAAAATAATACCGCGAGCGCTCACCACAAGAGCCCCTAAGCCCTTCGCATCGAAACAAGGTTTCGTGTCTTCGGCGCCGGCTCCTTGAGCTCCGTAGCCGGGCACCAAAAAGATCGAGGTGGGCATGAGCTTTCGAAGTTTTGCCGCCTCCGCGGGATACGTGGCTCCCACCACCGCACCAACGCAACTGTAACCGCTCTCTCCAATACAGTCGCTCCCCCACGACTCCACAAAGTGGCCAATGAGCTGCGCAACACTGATTTTTTCATCGGCGGTCACTCTGTCCTGCACGTCTCCGGAAGAAGGATTGGACGTTTTCACTAAAATAAAAATGCCTTTCCCTTCTTCTTCACACACTTTGATGAAAGGACGAACACCGTCGATTCCCAAATAAGCGTTCACGGTAAGCGCGTCAATTTCTTGAATGCTTTTCTTCTCCCCAAACAGATCTACTTTCCCCAAAAATCCTCGCGCATACGCCTCAGCGGTCGAGCCGATATCATTTCGTTTTCCGTCGGCAATCACAATGAGTCCGGCGGCATGCGCATAACGGCAGGTTTCTTCAAAAGCCCGGATACCTTCATGCCCCAACTCTTCATAAAAAGCCAACTGAGGCTTCACCGCGACCACCAAATCCTTCACCGCATCAATAATATTTTTATTAAACTCCAAATAGGCATTGGCCGCCGCGGAAGTAGTCGCCCCATACTGTCCCTTCATCTTATCCAGTAAAACCGCCGGCAACTTTGAGAGCTGAGGATCCAGCCCCACGCAAACCACGCTGTTTTTTTTCTTCATCGCTTCCGTAAGCCGGTCTGCAAAGTGCATACTGAAAGTTTAATCTGTCACTCTTATAACACGACTACCCTTTAGATTCCAGGTGTTCCAAAGAAACGCGCGTCGTTGTGCGAGGTATTTCACTTCGAGGACCTTCGGGCATCAACGTAAGTTCCTGCTCTCCAAAAGAGTATGCCGTAACCGTGGGAAGAAAACCTTCAAAGCGCCCCGTCTCTTGCAAAGTGGCCTGAGCATAGGTAATGGCCGCGTTTTGATCCGGAGGAAAAGGGCGCTCTTTAGGCAGTAAATCTTTATTCCCCTCATAGTCCTTGGAAACTTCCAAAAGAACACTCGCGTAGTTTTTTTCAATGTCTTGAATCCAGGCCTTCACCACTTCATCATGGGGCTCCAGTTGAAGCGCCCATCGCAAACGAAGATAACATTCTTGCATATTCCCAAGTCCGCGAGCCGCTTCCGCCCCCCAGTGGTACTCATCGAAAGAAAGAGGCACCCCAAGCTTTTGAATTTCGAGATAGTGTAGCTCCGCTTTCTCCCACTTGTTGCCCTTCACCCCCTTCTGCAACTCCTCGGAAAGACGAACATGCTCGGCTTTTACCTCGGCCGGCACTTCACCATACGATTTCGGTTGCAACTCATTATCAGAGTAAGGTACTTCACTGATCTGAACTTTCATTTCATGAGGCACGGATGCTTTCTGCTGAACATCACTCACTGAAAGTGAGCTACCGAAAAGGTAGGTGGCACTGATCCATGCGGAAGTATTGAACGTACCCGGCTCCTGCCCGTAAAAATCTTGCTGCGCTTGAAGATTGGCACTCATTCCAAAACCCGAAGCATGTCCAAAAATATCGGCACCGGCCAAAAGTCCGACCGACGGAGCCCCGTCCAAAACGGATCCCGGCAAACGTGGTTCAAAGCTCATCCCTCCGAGTCCATAAAGACCGACGTGTCCCACTTTATAACCCAAGTAAGCTTGCAGCCCTTCAAAACCCGACCCTTCGGCACTAAAGAGTGCATTTCCGGAAAGTCCAATCGTAAGGCCCGGTAAAAAAGTCTGTTTTAGAGGTTGCCATTCCGTGTTCAAAGTCACATGAGGCGCAAACCCAAGGTTATACATGCCGGTGTCTTCCATGTCCCCTCCCACCCCAAGACCAAGACGAATAGGCGCGCGCGATTTTTCCATTTTCGCCGGAACGCTTGGAGCCGCTGCATCTTGAACAAGAGTATGAACGGTCCCCACAATTTCACTCGGACAATCATGATTCGGAAAGTTGTCCGGCTTCAAAACGTAAAATCTTTTCCCGTCCACCTCGTAATAACCGCTAAACTCTTCTTCACCGAGGTCTCTGCAATCGGCTGGATTCCCGGCTAATTGAAACTCAAAAGAACCATCCTTGAGGAAAACCGGCTCAAAAACTTCATACTCCACAAAATTTGGCCCGGATTGCACCAGAAGCAGATCATCGGTGTGTCCGCTCATTGCCGACGACATGTCCGGATAAGTGCCAAAGGAATTCAACATATAACCGTTTAACAAAGCCCGCTCACTCAAGTCCCTCACTTTCCCCTGCGCGGCCTTAAAAGCAGGATTGCTTAGAATGGTCACCCGCCCCAAGTCATCCAAAGCCCTTCCTGAAATAGGAGCGGGTTCTTTAGCCTCGGCATGAACGGTGGCAATCTGAACTCCCATCAAGGCCGCTACTCCGGATAATGTTGTGAGAGAAGTGCGCATAGTCAAAAAGAGTCGGAATTATGACACTTAAGGTTGGCTGAGTCAACTTAAACTCTTACACCCCATATTGGCCGCGGTATTTTTGAATTTCCTCCATCCTCGCGTCGTCGATGAGGATTTCCCCATCCAATTCCTTGTTGTGAAGCACTTCCAATACGTCATCCAAGTTCACAATGGCGCGAACCGGAATACCAAAAGAATTTTCAATCTGCTCGATGGCATTTTCTCCATCATTGGTTTTTTCCATCCGATTCAAGGCGATCAAAATGCCGGTGAGTTTCGGATTACCGTTACTTTTTAGGATTTCAACGCTTTCGCGAATGGCGGTCCCGGCCGTAATCACGTCATCAATCAAAACCACTTTGCTTTCGGGTGTGAGCACCGCACCCACCATCACTTTCGAGGCGTCAGCTCCATGGTCTTTAGCTTCCTTTCGGTTGAATGCGTAAGAAACATTTTTCTGAAAGTCGGAATACAAGACGTTGCACGTGGCCACCGCCAGCGGAATGCCCTTATAAGCCGGGCCAAAAATGATATCGCATTCGAGCTTGTTGTCGAGCAATGCCTGCGCGTAAAAACGGCCCAACAAATGCACGGTTTCCCCCGTGTTAAAACATCCGGCGTTTAAAAAGTAAGGCGCAACGCGGCCGCTCTTAAGCGTGAAGGTTCCAAACTTGAGAGCCTCCGCGCGAACAAGGAAGTGAATGAAATCGATTTTGTACTGCGCTCGAGCCATAGGCGAGAGTTTAAAAAGAGTTAAAAGGCTATTTTCTTTCCCAATTTATCTCGATGGTAGCTCCCAAAGTCTCGCAGTTTCAAGACTTTTTTAAGAGGCATCACGGGACCTTCGATGCAAGTCGGAACGCCGAGCCCATCCACGCAACAATTTCCACAAATTCCAAAGCCGCATTTCATGTAACGTTCCACGGAAATTTGCGCGTCGATTCCTTTGGCCTGTGCCAACTTCATCGCTTTGAACATCATGATTTCCGGACCCACCGTATAAATACAACTGATTTTTTCCTTGCCGACAATCTCTTCCAAAACTTCCGTGTTGAAGCCCTTGTGACCGGCGCTGCCATCATTGGTGGCCACGTGCAAACTACTCCGCAAAGCGGAGCTGGTGGAAAAAAGCTTTTCAATGCGGTCCGTAAAAAGTAGCAGATCCTTCCGACGCGCGCCGACAATGAACTCCACCGTGCAAGCTTTTGCCACCGCTTCATGTGCAAAAAAATACAAAGGCGCGGCCCCATAACCTCCCGCTAAAAAAGCCAGGTGCTCTCCTTCCTTGCATGTGAAGCGCGTGCCGAAAGGGCCGCGCACTCCCACGCGATCTCCCGCTTTAAGTTCGTGCATTTTATTGGAAAACGGACCCACCGCCGCAATGGCCAAGTGCAGCTCACTGCCGTTGTCCATGGCCACCGAAAAAGGTTTCTCGTCGAGACCGGGAATCCACACGTTCACAAACTGGCCGGGCTTGGCACCCACACTGATGTCCAAAACAAAAGTCTTCACTTGTTCGGTTTCCACTCGAACCTCTTTGATTGTCACCGCACGCGGCAAAGTATTAACGATTTTCATGAGCCTTTCCGATTAAAGAACTTATTTTTTTCACGCCGTTCGCATCACACCACTCATTCATTTCTTCGGCAATTTTTCCAAAGACTTCCGGGCCGTGCAGCCAAACCGCGCTGCCCACTCCCACCAAACCGGCACCGGCCATCATCATTTCAATGGCATCGCGTCCGGTCGTCACTCCACCTGTCCCGATGATGGGACATTTTTTTGCTTTATAAATGTCGTAAACGTATTTCACGGAAAGCGGTTTAATGGCGGGACCCGTGAGCCCACCGACTTTGTTCGCCAAAACGGGCCGCGCAAAATCAATATCAATCACCATGCCCGGACCCACCGAGTTGATCGCGGTTATCCCATCCGCACCCGCATCCAAAACGCTGCTCGCAATACTCACAATGTCTTCCACGTTGGGCGAAAGTTTCACCACCACCGGAATTTTTTCACTGCCCGCCTCGCGTAAACGTTCCTTCACAAGCCGCGTCACCTCCGCTGACTTCCCAATGGAGCACGCCATGGGTTTCCCGAGTTCATCTTCCACATTGGGACACGAAATATTCACTTCCACCATGTCCGGATGCATGGTCGCCACCTCTGAAGCGATTTGTGCATAATCGTCCATCACTCCACCCACAATGTTCGCGATGAAAGGCGCGTCGCACACCTCACGAAACCGTGCAATTTCTTCTCGCGCTTTTTCCGGTCCCGCATCGGGAATTCCAACCGCGTTGAGCATCCAGTGTTCACTCGTAATAATCACGGGATTCGGATGCCCCATGTGCTCATAAGGCCACAGTGATTTGCTCGTAACTCCACCGGCTCCGCAGCGCACCACATTAGCCATGCTGTCTGCCGTCACCCCCAAAATTCCCGAGGCCAGAACCAATGGGTTCTTAAATTTGATGCCGCAGAATTCTACCGAGAGGTCAGCCATTGCCTTATTTAAGCACGCTGGACAGTATCAATCAACGTTTGTTAAACTCCGGCCAATGAACTCTTTCAACAAAATTTTCGCAAGCCTGAGTCTTTTTGCTCTCCTTCTGACCGCTTGCGGTCCCAAAGTTTACGACCTTCCCGTCGAAGCTTTTGTCCCCACTCTCACCACTTCCGAGCTTGAAGATTCTCTAAGACTCGGCACGGAATTTCTGCTCGCGCATCAAACGGAAGTCGGAAATTTTGACTATGAATACAATTTC
>MFXB01000045.1:4091-10202 GCA_001787475.1 Candidatus Peregrinibacteria bacterium RIFCSPLOWO2_01_FULL_48_20 | reverse complement strand
GGCAATGGGCCGGGGCGCTTGTTGAATCTTTCCTGGATGATATGCGCGTCCTTTTTGCCAGTTATGAAATGAACGATCAAAATCCTTTGGGGAGCGCGGCCGGATTTGGAACGACCTTGCCACTTGATCGGGCTGCAACAAGCAAGGAACTCGGATTTTCTCGGACACAAGTCAATAGTTTGTATTGTCAGAATAGCCGTGGAAAAATTGAAGCATTCCTTCTGTCCTCGTTGTACCAGGTCATGATGACGCTGGGGAGGTTGGCAAACGATCTCGTGTGGTTTACGTCGAGCGAGTTCCGGTTTTTTGTTGTAGAGTCACGATTGACGACAGGGTCGAGTATTATGCCACAAAAGCGCAATCTTGATATTATGGAAGTTTTACGCGCAAATGTGAGTGTGATGGCGGGTCTAAAAACGCAGGTGGAAATGGCCGGACACAATTTGATTTCCGGATACAATAAGGATTTGAAAATCACAAAAAAAGCCATGATGGAGGGGTTTTCCGTGCTGCACGCGAGTCTTACTGCAGCGACGATGACTTTGCAAGGTGTGAGGCCGGATGTAAAACGTTTGAATGAGGCTATGCAGGCCGACATTTTCGCGACCGATGCTGCGAATGCTTTAGTTCTGAAGGGAGCGGCGTTTCGCGATGCTTATCGGGAGATTGGAGAGCGAGTGCTCAGTGGTCACAATGGGAGCACGGCTGCTTTTGTGAGTGAAGATCCGATCAAAAATATTCGTAGAAAAAAACATCTTGGCGCGACCGGGAATCTTGGACTTTCTCTCTATGCTAAGGAACTCAGAAAGTTTCAGCTGAGGGTGGGAAATTTGGCTTAACTGTACATGTTTTGAAACCTCTTTCTTATGGATATTCACAAATATATTGTAACGCTGGATACGCCGCAGCCCGAGGATCTTTATTATCCTAACGGGATTGTGACTCATTCAATTGGGAACGAATACAATGAGGATTCATTTCGTGAGGGGTGGAAGGGAGATGTGGATGTTTTGAGAGATGAACGCACAGGCATGGTGAATGCCATTGCAGAGGCAGGTGTGCCTTTAGTGGTTTTGCCTCGGCCCTTGAAATCCTTTAGAGATCCGTTGGGAATGACTGAAGCAATTGATTATGTGAGAGATCCTATTGCGGTATCTCGCCAAGGGGAGGTTCTCCTCTTCAATATGGCTGCGGAACGTCGACGTCCGGAAGCCGGGGTTCATGAGTTGTTTGCCAATGCTCTTGGTTTGAAACCTATCCGTTCACAAAGAGGTTTTAATGAGGGGGGCAATTCGCGCGTACTGCCCATCCCGGACGAACACTGGATTTTTGCTTCCACTTCGGTTCGTTCTGACAGGAATGGCCTTGATGAACAGGCTGATTTTTTAGGGATCCCGGACTCTAGAAGACGGTTTATGGATATCATAGGAGGGAAAGGCTTCCATTTTGATTGTATTTTTATGGTTGCAGTGGATGGGAATAGCGTGGTCCATGTGGCTAGTTATATGGATGCTTTTCCTTCTGATTCAAGACGCGCTATCGAGGAAGCGGTGCGTAGTTTGGATGGCAATTTGTATGAGTTAGAACTGACTGATGTAGATAACATGGCGCCCAATCAGCTTTTTACTGGCTGTAAAATCTTTAGGACAGGCTCTTTTGCTAACTATCGAACTGAATCCACGTGGACTTCTCTGCCCGGAGTTGAGGTGACTACATTCCCTTTGACTCAGAACTTTAAAACAGGAGGGCAGGTTCATTGCCTCACTCAAGAAGTTTATACGCCTGAGCCTCTTGACGCAGCCCTTGTTGCCGCCGCTTTATCTCAACATCCTGATGTTTTTGGCACTCACCCTAAGGTGGAGATTTTCAACAATCATCAAGGCTAGGAAATTCTTAGACTCTGCTTTTCTTTTAAGTCCTGAACTTTTTGGAATAAATCTAAGTCAGTGGCGTAAGCTCTTAACTCATCTTCAAAATCACGACCGTTGAGCATATCATTGATTCTTTGGATATTCTTTGGAGTATCGTCGATGTCTTCAGGATCAGCGACGATGGATCCACTCACGCAATTTGCCCCTCCTTGTAAGATTGTGAAGCCTCGTGTGGCATCTTGTAAGTGTTCAGGGAGCACGTGATAAGTCACGTTTGGGGACAGACGGTCTTTTAAGGTGGCTTCGAAGGCTCCGAAAGACTGCATACCAATGATGTCCCCCTTGTTTACAGAAACATTGAGTGCGCAAGCTGTAGCCAGATGTTCGGGAATATCTACTGTTCCTACCCCCAGTTGACGGAGTTGCTCGTTGAGCTGATCCCTATTGCTTATTTGAGCTTGTGCTAACAGCACTTGGACCAGTCGACCTTCTTTGTCGAGAAGAAACGTTGAGACAAGGTCACGGTGAAACTGATCGGTTCTGACCGTAAGAATATGATCGGGACTAAAAAGTTCCCTCAGCCACTTTCTACCCTCATCATTTGTTCTTGAATTAGGGCCTTCCCCCATCACCAGAATACTTTCATTCCCTTGCTCCATTTTTGGGATTGCCTCCGGTATAAAAGTGAAATCGCCGCCCTCCACATCAATACCTTTTATTTGTGTAGTAGTGTTAATGACACCTAACTCTCTGAGGGCTCTCTCTGCAACATAATGCTCCAGCATTCGTGGAGTTGCAGAGAGTGTATTCAGTATGTTGATGTATTCACCATTTTTCAATCGGTGTCCGGAAATGTAGTCTACCGTAAATACATCGTCAGGGTCCGGATGCCCCAAAATATCTGTTGTTGTTCGATGCAGTGCTTGTGAACTTTCAAAAAGCAGTACTCTACGTCCCTTTGCTCTATAAAGCCCTGCTAATGCTTCGATAACCTGTGCGCCGGCATTGGGGGCTTGCATGGTCCCATCTTGGACAGCTTGTAACATCTTAGCATTTCCCTCTCCAGCTACACTTAAGGGTCGTGTCATCCAATCCTTCGTTGGTTTAAACATGACCCAGTATTTTTTCAATGGATCATTTGACTCATCCTTTTCTTTCGCCGGTAGCTTAGGAGTGTTATTCACAATAATTGATTGGGGTACTCTCGTTTTAGAGTAACAATGATAGGTTGTCAACCGGTCGTATCTCATTAAATTGGCTTTACCGAGCCAATTTTTGCATGGGTACTGTCCAAATAAACCTCTATCTGCTATTATTGAAAAAACTTTTAGATAAATAAAAATTATGTCTCAAGATATCGGAGCTTCATCACTGACAAGTAAGGTGCTCATGATAGAACCCGTGAATTTTGGGTTTAACTCGGAAACCGCTGGGTCGAATGACTTTCAAAATAGGCACATGGAGGGACAAAATTTACAAGAAAAAGCATTGCGTGAATTCCATGCTATTGTTGAGAAATTGCTTGAAGCCGGGGTTTCCGTCGAAGTCATTTCAGATACACCTGAACCGGTTACCCCGGATTCTATTTTTCCGAACAATTGGGTCTCTTTTCATGAGGATGGTCGAGTTTGCGTCTATCCTATGATGGCAAAAAATAGAAGAGGGGAACGTAGAAGGGACATCTTGGAGAGATTATCCATTGACCATCAGCTTACAGGCATTGTCGACCTTACTTCTGCTGAAAACGATGGAAAATTCCTTGAAGGAACCGGCAGTATGGTGTTGGACCGAGCAAATCGTATTGCCTATGCTACGCCGTCTTCCAGGACAGATCCTGAACCTTTTGATCGATTTTGTCATGAGTTCGGCTATGAAGCACTCACTTTCCTTACAGAGTATCCAAGTGGGCAAGCTATTTACCATACTAACGTAGTTATGGCTATTGGGGAACAAACGGCTGTGGTTTGCCTTGAGGTTATTCCAAATCCGCAGGATGTAAAAAACATTGTGAGTTCCTTAGCTGTGACGGGGCGTAAGGTGGTTCCAATTACATTAGAACAAATGGAACATTTCGCCGGCAATATGCTGCAAGTGGCTACGACTGATGGGGGTAAACTATGGGTGATGTCCGATCAGGCATTTCAGTCTCTTACCGGAGAACAACGTCAAATACTCAGCATGGATGCTCCTATTCTTAGTTCGCCCATTCCAACTATTGAAGGTGCCGGTGGAGGCAGTGCGCGCTGTATGCTTGCCGAGGTTTTTCTTCCTATGAAGGTTTGCTGATCGTGGCGAAAACGGCATGGTGCCACTCTAAGACTCTGAAGAAGTCATCTTTTTTTAGACCCATCGTCTCTGTATTTATCCCCGGATTGAAATAGACAACGGGATGATCCAGAACTGCATTATCCACATAAATTGCAAGCGGCTGCGCGTGTCCAAAAGGTGGAATGGCTCCTCTGCTGCAACCCACATAATCACAAGCATCTTCCTCCGGCATCATGCTTACACGTCCACCCATTAAGTTCTGCACGGCTTTAAAATCAACCCTTTGATCGCCAAGAAGTACACACACTGCCACGTTGGTTCTGGATTTTGTTTGGAGTACTAGGGATTTTAGCCCCGCCTTCGGATCAGGAGTGAAAGCATCCGCTTCTTCACAGGTAAGAACGGGAGGATGTGTAATCGTTTCAGGTACAATTTCCCCCTCTTTTAGAATAGCTTGAATATTGCTGTAGGCTCTATTCATAATTACTTGCGGTTAGGATAAGACTATGAGAAAGATCGGGCAATGGTATTTGCAACCTTTCTTCTCTGAGAGCCTTTATAGCATTCTCGGTACTTGCCGGTTTATTCCCAGTCGAATCAAGAAAAAAGTTAAGTCCTTTCACAGAAATCCGATGTAAACCTGCCCGATGTGCCGCCTCCGTCAGAGAAGCACTGGTATGGAAGCGTGTAAGTGGGCCATTACTCGAGCTGTCACTGTCATTGCGATACACATAGGGACGTACTGCGTCAGTATATTTTGGATTTTGTTGCTTGAGGCGAGCCCAAATATTTTGTACTGAAAAGCGTGAATAGGCCATTACTAAAAGATGGCCATTGTCCTTCTTTAAGATGTGTTTGACGTCTTGTAAAAAATTTAGAGGATCTTTGACGTAAGAAAATGCCCCGAAAGTGGATAAGACAAGGTCGAATTCCTCTTTTAAGTTTCGGAGGTCAAAAGTATTCATATCGCACCGGTGAGTCTCAGTGTTAGAACGGGTTGCATGTTTTTCCCGTAAACGCCTTAGCATTGTTTCTGAGAGGTCTGTACCGACATAGCGTGCATCAGCACATCCAAAATGAGGAGTCATATCCAGCATCAGACCTGTCCCGCAGCCAATATCCAGTATAGACTGAACTTTGTTAGCTGCTGAATGAATAAGGACGGCAATGTCTTCCGCTACTAAAAGATTCTCTCCTTGTGACAAAGGATTGTCATAAAGTGAATCATATTTGCTTGCTACGGCATCAAAGTACCTGTCCTGATCCATCATCTATAGAATTGGAATGATATGAATTTACTCTAGAGGTATATTTTATTGATCAAACCATCTGGAGTCAATGTCCAGGTGGGTGGATTTGACTTCAAAGCTTCTATTAAGGTATCTTTCCGCACTGGTATCCACAGTTATTCAACCATTATGGAATCTTTAAGTTTCACTGACGATTATAGTATTCCCGGTATGTTAAGCTCGGTTGTCGAGGGAGTGCTTGGCAAAAAATTAGTTCAACCGATATTGAGGGCAAAAGTTGAAGGGGCTGATTATGGTTTGAATGTCTATGCTTTGCGTGAAAGTCAGGATGAAACCGTAGATGCTATTGTGGACAGAGTGAGAACCTTAGTTACAGGAGTATTACCTGACGGTGTTACTGTTTCCGCTGCAAAGGGATTTATCAATTTCCACGTTTCAAATCGAATATTGGCAGATTTCGCCGGCAAAATTGTCACTCAGCCCAGTGGCGGTGTAGAGCCTGCCAATGAGAAGACTATGGTGGAGTTTTTTAGTCCGAACACGAACAAGCCCATGCATTTGGGTCATCTTCGAAATATTGCATTGGGAGAAAGTCTTGCCAGGATGCTTCAATTCTTTGGACATGATGTTACTAAGGTAAATTTGTATAATGATCGTGGAGCTCATATTTGCAAGTCCATGCTTTCGTATCAAGTGCATGGCGATGGACAAACTCCGGAATC
>MFXB01000045.1:1336-4063 GCA_001787475.1 Candidatus Peregrinibacteria bacterium RIFCSPLOWO2_01_FULL_48_20 | reverse complement strand
TCCACAGGAATTAAAGGAGATCATTTCATTGGAGATTACTATGTACGCTATGAGAGAGATCTGCAGGCAGAACTGCGGCCTATTATTGAACGTATAAAAAATACTCCTGAAATGGTTCAGGCACTTGCAGCAAGTACGAAAGAGATTGTAAAACTCGAAGCTGAACTGAAAGCGAAGCCCGGTGATAAAAATATAAAAGTTGCTTTTGAAAAAGCGGGAAAAACTCTTGCGAACTTGGAAGAACGTATTGCCAATTTGGCGAAGGCGGAATCTCCTCTAATCGCCCAGGTGAATGAAATGCTCCAAAAATGGGAAGAAGAGGATCCGGAAGTGCGGGCATTGTGGGAAAAGATGAACGGCTGGGCTATTTCAGGTATGGAAGAGACTCTCGAGCGTCTCGACACCAGTTTCGATGTTATGTACTTCGAATCACGGACTTATAAGCTTGCCATGGATATGATTGAAACAGGTATGCGAAAGGGTATTTTCGAAAAAGATGCAAGTGGAGCTGTCGTTGCAGATTTGGATAGACTTGGTGTTACCGATAGAACCGGAAAGCCCTTGCATGGTAAAAAAATATTGTTACGTTCCGACGGTACCAGTGTGTACATCACGCAAGACCTTGCTATGGCACAACTCAAGGCGGAAGAATATCGCCCTGATAACAGTATTTATGTCGTGGCAGATGAACAAATCCGTCACTTCGAAGTGCTTTTTGGAATTCTCAAGGCTCTGGGCTATGAATGGGCGGATCAACTCAAGCATATACCTTATGGTATGGTGGATCTTCCTCATGGAAGGATGAAATCTCGTGAAGGTACTGTGGTGGATGCTGACGATATCCTTGATGAGCTGCGCAACAGCGTTAAGGTGGTGAGTGCTAAAGTGTCGGGAGGGGAGGAGCATATGAAGCAAAGCAAACGGGCGCCCCTTGATGATGAATCTGCAGATAAAATTGGCATCGCTGCTCTGCGGTATTACCTCCTCTCGAGTCGTCCTGAAAGTAAAATTAAATTCGATCCTGAACAATCCGTACAACTGGAAGGTAAGACCGGTCCCTACATTCTTTACCAATATGTTCGTAGTGGAAAGATCATGCAAAATTATGAATCCGGTGTCGCTACGCAGGATACGGAAACGCTTGATGCGACTCCCGATTTTTCTATTCTTGTTGAACCTGCCGAGCATGAACTTTTATTGACGCTTGTTGAATTTACCGATTGTATGAGAACGATTCAAAGGACTCTTGACCAGACTTTTTTATCCGATTATGTCTATAAGTTGGCTAAAGCGTTCGCATTTTTCTATGAAAAATGCCCCATTTTTAAGCAGCAAGGTGCTGATAAAGAACCGATTAGTCCTGCAGTAAAAAGTGCTCGGCTCGGGCTTGTAAGGTATTCCCATTCTTTGCTGTCAAAATCATTGGAACTTCTTGGAATAGAAAAAGTAGAACAAATGTGACTTTGACTTGGGCGTGGAACTTACGTACAATCCATTCCTTCTTATCATTTCCATTACTTTTCATTCTCTTCTCTATGGAAAAATCTCACAAACTTGATGTCCGTCATGTCATGTATGATGGGTATCAAGGTCACTGCCGTGACCTTGAGGACTTAACGGACCTTCACGCAGCAATAGAATATATTGCAGACAGCATAGGACGAGAACTTGTAAATCCACCACTCCTCTTTCCCTATTTCAATGGGAAAACCCCTGAAGATAAGGGAATTTCCGGCATGGGCGTAATGCAGGGTGGGCATGTTACCGTACATAGTTTTAGTGATAGGACAAGGCGCTGTGTTTTTGCCGATCTGGCCTTCGTAGAAGGAAGTGGAACAGCCTCAAACAGTGGTTTCCGTAGAACCGGAAGGAGACCTCCACTGGGTTCTCTTTTAAGAGACAGTATGAAAGAAGAGTTCCGTACACGGGAACATACAGTGTTTTCTCGTGGTAAAACACCTCCTACGGATGTTGCTGAAATCGATCATTCTTTCGGTCCTCATTTGACGATGGAAGGAGTTCTTAAGCCGGATCAGCTTCGCCTCGATTGGCTTTATGGTTTTATGGAAGATCTGCCCCCCGCCATTAAAATGACTCCCGTTACTACTCCTTATTTGTCTCGAACGACGAATTGGCTGGACGGGGTTCTCCTTATTGCCGAATCGCATATTGCGCTGCATGTGAGACGGGGCGATGGGCGTTTCTACTTTGACATTTTCAGCTGTAAGAGCTTTGAGCCGGAGGCTATTTTGAATCAAATTCGAGTAGGTGGGCTCACTTTTGATGAAGATACCGTGCGTCTCACGGCTCGTGGTAAAAAGTTTCCAAGGCCTGAAGCGCAGTGATACCAAGGGGACGTATCTCCACTTGGAGTTGGAATAAAATTGTGGTAAAAGTTCTCTGTTCCAATTATCCTAAGGCAAGGTGGCGGAGCGGCTACGCAGCGGTTTGCAAAACCGTACCACACGGGTTCGAATCCCGTCCTTGCCTCCAATCTTCTGCGGAGCCGAATCGTCTACTGATCCGATACTTGCGCTTTTTGCTTAAGCAAAAGTTCTTCCGTCGTGCAAGCAACACGTTTTAGAAGTTGTCGGTAAGATTCAGCTCGCGCGGCCGCCGCCGGACCTTCGTAAGTGGAATAAACTTGATTCGAATCACCCGGGACGAAACGGAACGCAAGACTCCTAACATTTTCGGGTTCTCTTTCCGTCTCAATCACTCGGTGGT
>MFXB01000045.1:0-1316 GCA_001787475.1 Candidatus Peregrinibacteria bacterium RIFCSPLOWO2_01_FULL_48_20 | reverse complement strand
TCCCAAGTTCTGTCTCCAGGCTGTTCATTATACGAAAAATACCACTGGAGCTGACTGCGTTGATGATCTAAACACCCTTCTACATGCAATGAGATGAAACTCATATAGACATAGGGTGGCTGTCCCAACATGTGTGTCGTATCGCCGTGTATATGGAGTCCTCCATTTGGATATTTAGAGCCATCTCCATCAAAACGACGTGCCGTGACGGTTACTCTGGGATATAAATTAGGCTGATCGAAAAAGTGTTCTCCATTTTCCGCTTTTAGTCCGGCCTCAAGTACCCTTAGGGCCTGCTCTCCATATTCAAAATCTCTATTGGTACCTGCATCCGAAAGTGTGTTTGCGGTTGTGTCCATGTCATAAACAATCGGCGAGTCAAATCTTTCCTGTCCCGTAGGGCCCTTTTCAGGATCATAATAATCAAAAGCCGCCAGCGTTGCCGCTAGAGTGCCGAGACCGAGTGCAGTGCCGAGGTTTTTCATTGTATATCACTGTACGGCTTTTTCGTATTTAAGTCAAATCTATACAGGGGAAAATCCCTTTGCTAAACTTTGCACGCCGCCTGGGTGGTGAAATGGTATACACGCGAGACTTAAAATCTTGTGGCCGCAAGGCCGTGTGGGTTCGATCCCCACCCCAGGCACCATACTGTACGAAGTGCAGAATTTTAAAAAATGGGCGAAGCCCAAATTAGACCTGAAGGGTCTTATGAGATGTTGTTATTAGAATCACCAGTCCGGCAATAAAGAACGGCAAACTCAACATTTGCCCGGTCGTTAGGTTAAAGAAATTTTCGTGTAAGGGGAAATCCTTGAAAAATTCCACCGCGAAGCGCAGGGCAAAGTAGATGGTGAAGAAAAGACCGAAGAAAAATCCGGGCCGGGAGGTTTTATATTTCTTCAACCAAAGAGGGAAGAGGATGGCGAATAAAAGGGCTCCCATTCCAAACTCGTAGAGTTGCGAAGGGTGACGAGTCAGTTCGTCGACACGTGAAAAAATCACGCCCCAGGGAAGGTCCGTTTCACGTCCCACCAGCTCGCTGTTGAAAAAATTTCCCAAGCGGATGAGGCTCACGGGGATGGTGGCCACCACGGCGATGATGTCGGCGTAATCAAAAATCCGGATTTTTTTGTGGCGCCAAAGAAAAAGACCATAAGCGATGAGAAGACCGATGGCGGCTCCGTGACTGGCGAGCCCGCCTTCCCATACTTGAAGAATTTGGCCGGGATTCGCAAGATAGTAATCGAGCTCATAAAAAAGAATATGTCCGAGGCGAGCTCCCACAATAAGGCCGATCACCAAATAAACGACCA
>MFXB01000044.1:10075-11865 GCA_001787475.1 Candidatus Peregrinibacteria bacterium RIFCSPLOWO2_01_FULL_48_20 | reverse complement strand
GAAGCGTCAGGATCCCCATCTCCTTCAGCTTGGAAACGTAAGAATCCCTAGTTTTTAGAAATCGAGCATTGAGCTTTTGAGTGATCATAAGGAAGAAAAATACCTGGTGAGATGGTGGTCATTATACCAGGTAAATTCGAATATACAGAAAAGCCCTCTCTTACGAAAGGGTTTCTGTGAGACCCGAGAGAACCGTGGTTTAACCACAGCGCTCGGCTTACACTTAAATGTTACACTAAAGGCAAATTAAATACAAGCTAAGTATAAGAGTCAAGTTTTGCAAGTATATATTAGCTTCCACTAACCCTCCTAAAATTCCTCTTCCCCACTTGTAGCAGTCCGACCTCCTTCGTCAAATTCACCTCAGCTTTCACATCCTCCACCTTCTCACTTTCCCACTTCACGGCACCACCTTCCACCAACTGGCGAGCCTTACTTTTGCTCTCGGCTAGACCAAGTTCGGAAATCAAATCCACAATGTTCCACTTCGCGCCCTTTACCTTCACTTCTTCCACTTCCTCCGGCACCTCTCTTTTCTGGTGGATGGTCACAAAATTTTCCTCAGCGACCTTCGCCACCTTTTCGCCATGATAAAGTTCCACGATGGCGTGCGCGAGCTCCATCTTTAAATCACGAGGGTTTTCACCGCCTTTCAATCGCTTGGCAAACTCCGCCAGTTCCGCAGCATCCACTCGAGCCGCCAGTTCAAGATAAGTCAAAATAGAGTCGTCCGGTATCGACATGGTTTTCCCAAAAATATCCTCCGGCTTCTCGTCCACGCCGATGTAATTGCCGGTGGTTTTTCCCATTTTCATGGAACCGTCCGTACCTACGAGAATCGGCCCGGTTAAAATATTTTGAGGTTCTTGTCCATAGGCTTTTTGTAAGGTTCTACCGGCAAGCAAATTAAAAGTTTGATCAGTCCCTCCTAGTTCAACATCAGCCTTTAAAGCCACGGAATCGTAACCTTGCATGAGCGGATACATGAATTCGTGCACGGCAATCGGCTGATCTTTTTTGATGCGCTCCTGGAACATGTCGCGTTCCAACATTTGAGCCACCGTGAACTGGGAAGCCAGAGTCACCACATCGGAAAAAGTGAGCGGCGCCAGCCATTCGGCATTCCAACGAACCTCCACTTTGGAAACATCCAAAATCGGTGAAACTTGCTTCAAATAATGCTGAGCGTTTTTCTCGAGTTCCTCCTGCGTGCGCATCGGCCGCGTTTCACTCTTGCCGGAAGGATCGCCGATACGACCTGTAAAATTCCCGAAAAGCAAAATGATTTGGTGGCCGAGCTCCTGAAATTCTCTCAGCTTGTGCACCACCACCATGTGCCCCAAATGCAGATCAAAACCCGTGGGATCAATCCCCAATTTGATGCGAAGCACCTTTCCGCTTCTCAACTTTTTCTTGAGATCCTCTTTCACAATCACTTCGGCAACGCCTAAATTCAGCAGATTGTCGATTGCTTTTTCATCGGTGTTCACCGTCATACTTTTAAGCTAAGATTGGATGGACTCAAATTAACAAACTAAACCTAAAAATGCAATTTATAACCGTCCAAGCATACGAAGCGTCGAAACGACTGGACCGATTTGTTACGGAAAAACTTGGCGTTTCACGAAATCAGGTTCAAAGGCTGATCACTGAAGGCTACCTCAAGGTCAATGAAAAACCGGCAAAAGCCAATCAACGAGTAAAATCGGGCGATGAAATCTCTTATTTTCTCGGAAGGGCAAAACCAAGCGCTCTGAAGGCAGAAAAAATCCCCTTGGACATTCTTTATG